>JAEZEM010000278.1 GCA_023417745.1 Pseudomonadota bacterium | reverse complement strand
ACTCTCCGGCGGCCAGCAGCAGCGCGTGGCCATCGCCCGCTCCCTGGCCAACACCCCGGCCATCATCCTGGCCGACGAACCCACCGGCAACCTCGACCTCACCACCGGCGAGGAGATCATCACGCTGCTTAAGCGCCTCAGTTCCGAACGCGGCGTCACGGTCATCTCCGCCACCCACGATTACAAAATGCTCAACGTTTCCGACCGCGTGGTCTGGATTCGCGATGGCCGCATCGACAAGATCGAAGAGCGCTCCGAACTCGACATCACCGTGGGCGGCATCGGCGCCCGGGAGGCCTAGCCCTCCATGGCGACTCCCTGTTTGTCGTCGGGCGCGTCGGTTCGTCCCTGGGCCTGGTTGTGGCTGCTGGCGGTCATGTGTCTGCTTGCCGCCGGCCCGGTCGAGGCCAAGCGGGCCAAAAAGGCCGCCCCGGACGCCAAGGGCGCGGCCATGGCCGAAGCCTGGCTGGCCGCCGACGCAGCCGAACTGGACCGGGTGGTCATCGAGTCCCTGGCCGGCCTTGGCGACCGGTCCCTGGGCACGCCGGGCAGCCGTTTGGCCGCCGACGCCGTGGAAGCCTTTTTCAAGGGGCTGGAGGCGGGCGAGGTGGGGCGGCTGTCCTACCGCGCCCCGGCCATGCTCCACGGCCCGGCCAGTCTGGCCGTGGACGGCGCAGGGCGGGTCGATGTCTCGCCCTTGGCCCTTAATGCCTTCACCCCCGGCTCCCTGCCGCCCGGTGGTTTTGCCGGGCCTGTGGTCTATGCCGGGGCCGGCGGTTACCGCGATTTTGACGGCACGATCCCCAAGGACGCCATCGTGTTCATGGATCTGGACAGCGGCCGCAACTGGCAGGCTGCCGCCCAGCTCGGAGCCAGGGCGCTTGTCTACATCGACGACAGCCCGCCGAACGATCCGGCCGGGGCCGGCCTCTACCGCGACAAGTTCGAGCTGACCCCGGTGCGTTTCCCGCGTTTTTTGCTCTCGGCCGCCAAGGCTCGGGAGCTTTTCGGCGATTACAAGGCCTTAAAGGGCGGCCCCGGCGGCCCGACCGCCGTCCTGGCCGCCAAGGCCGGCTGGGAACCGGTGGTGGCCGACAACGTCCATCTGCTTTTCCCCGGGACCGATCCGGCCCTGGCCGGCCAGTTGCTGGTCGTCGACGCCGCCTATGACGCCGCCGCCTATGCCCCGGGCCGCGCCCCCGGAGCCGACGAGGCCGCCTCGCTTACCGCGCTGCTGCGTCTGGCCCGGGAGTTCGCCGCCCAGCCGCCGGCTCGGCCCACACTTTTAGTCGCCACCTCCGGCCGAGGCCAGTCCATGGCCGGGCTACGGGAATTTTTCGCCGCCCTTCGCGGCAAGGGCAAGGACCTGCGCGCCCAGGCCCGAGACCTCAAGGAGGCCGCCCGCAAGGCCGAAGGGGTGGGCAAGGCCCTGGACGAGGCCGCCTCCGGCGGCGAGGGGGCCAAGGCCGCCCTGGCCGATCCCGGCGTGCGCGAGGCGCTGCTGGAAACGCTCAAGGACGAGGTCGACGTCGTCACCACCCGGCTCATGCGCCTGCGTCTGGCCGGCCAGAGCCGCGACGAAGCCGCCATCGCCGCCCTGGCCGAGCGTCGGGCCGGCCTGCGGCGCATCATGTGGCGCGAGGATTTCGCCGCCCTGCCTCCGGCGGAGGCCGAGATGCTCCTGGCCCTGGCCCCGGCCGCCCGGGAGCGGCTGGCCCGCGACCGGGCCGGAGCCGAAGCCGAGGCCGGCTGCATCGAAAGCGCCCGGGAGCTGCGAAAGCTCGTCGGCGACCGCGACGTCACGGCCCAGGCTTCGCTGTATCTCTCCAGCCACGGCGAGGGCGTCGGCAGCCTGTGCGAAGGCTTCGGCTTCGAGGTCAAGCCCGACGTCAACCCGGCCCAGGCTTACGGCCGCCTCAACCGGTCGCTGGCCGCCGCCGCCGAGACCGCCGCCAAGGCGGTCGGACTCCCGGCCGCCTATTACCGCGACGGGATGCGCGACGACCGCCAGAACCCCTGGCAGGGGCTGGTTCCGGATCGTCCCATCCTCGGCGGCGAATTCGGCAACCTGGCCGGCGTGCTGGGATTCACCCTGGCCTCCATCGGCGACGCCAGGCTCGCCTGGGGAACCCCCGGCGATCTGCCGACCCGGGTGGATTTCGCGGCCCTGGACAAGCAGGGACGTTTCGTCACGGCCATGGTCGCGGCCATGGCCGGCCCCGGCTTCGAAGCCGGCGAGAAACGGCCGCGAAACGTCTTTTCGACCCTGACCGGCCGGGTCAACTTCATCCGCCAGGGCGAACTTTTTCCCGACCGGCCGGCCCCAGGCACGCTGGTGTGCGTCTACCAGGGCAAGACCCGGTTCTACGCCGTCACCGACGCCCGGGGCCAGTTTCGGGTCAGCGGCCTGGCCAACAAGAAGTATGTTCTCGACAAGGCCGTGGTCGAGGGCTACCGCTTCGACCCCGACACCGGCTCGGCCATCTGGGCCGTGGACAAGAAGCAGACCGGCAAGGACGCCTACCGCGTCAAGATGAATCGCAACGCCATGGAAACCGACCTCATCATGTTCGGTTGCGAGCAGACCACGCTGTTCTCCGCCTTCGATCCCCGGTCGTTTCGCTATTTCACCCGCATCGAGCTCCTCGACGCCCGGCGCGAGGCCCCGCCCTTGCGCTCCTGGTTCTCGCGCCTGGACACCCTTGATTCCACGCTGCTGTCCATCTTCCTCGAACCCGGCACGCCCTTTAAGTGCATTCTCTCCGACACCGTGCTGGCTCGAAAGCTTCTGCTCTTAAACGCCGACGCCGCCCATCCCACCGGCGTGGGCTATTCCGTGGACGCCTGGCCCATCCTGCCGACCACGGAGCTTCTTGGCGCGCGCGACATGTGGGCCCTGGTCGGCCCGCGTATCGCCAACCTCGAAGCCCACGGCATCGTCAGCGACCGCATCCGCGATCTCACCGATCAGGGGCGCGCCCTCTACGCCCAGGCCCTGGCCGCCGAGGAGGCCGGCCGTTTCGACGCCATGGTCACGGCCGCCAGATCCAGCTGGGCTTTGGCCGTTCGTGTCTACAACGACGTGGAAAAGACCCAGCGCGACGTGCTTATCGGCGTGCTGTTCTACATCGCGCTGTTTATCCCCTTTGCCTACTGCGTGGAGCGGGTGGTCTTCAACTACGCCGACATCCACAAGCGCATCGTGGCCTTTCTGGGCACGCTGACGGCGGTCATCGCCGTGGTCTACGCCGTGCATCCGGCTTTCAAGCTGACTTACAGTCCGCTGGTCGTCATCATCGCCTTTTTCATTCTCGGTCTGTCGGTCATGGTGGCGGCCATCATCTTCCTGCGCTTCGAGCGCGAGATGACGGCGCTGCAGCGCCGGGCCTCCCATGTCAAAGCCACCGAGATCGGCGGCATGCGCGCCTTTGCCGCCGCCTTCGTCATTGGCGTCAGCAACCTGCGCCGCCGCAAGATTCGCACGGCCCTGACCTGCCTGACGCTTGTCATCCTCACCTTCACCATCATGAGCTTTACCAGCGTCAAGTCCACCCGGGACGAGGGCGCGGCCAGACTCTCGGATGTCGCCGCCTACCGGGGCGTGCTGCTCAAAAACATCGGTTGGCAAAGCCTGCCTCCCGAGTCCCTGGCCATCCTGACCGACGCCTACGGCGCGACCGACGTGGTGGCTCCCCTGGCTTGGCTGGAGCTGCCCGAAAAGACCGTGGCCCCGGTCAGCCGCATCCGGGCCGGGGAGCGCGGCGAGGCCGTCCAGAGCGTCATGGGCCTGTCCGCCGACGAGGCGCGTCTTCGCCGCGTGGCCGACATGTTGACCGACGGCCGCTGGTTCGCCCCGGGCGAAGACGACGCCGTGATTCTGCCCAAGCCTATGGCCGAGCGCCTGGGCGTGGCCCCGGGGGGCACGGTGACGCTTTTTGGCCGCGATTTTCGCGTGGTCGGACTCATGCGCAAAAACGCCCTGGAAGAGCGGCCCGACCTGGACGGCGAACCGCTCACCCCGGTCGTCTTTCCGTCCGAAGCCTCCAAGGAGGCCAGCGAGGCCGAAAAAGAAGCGGCCGAGTCTGGCGAGGACGTGAAAACGCTGCAAAGCCGCTACCAGCACATCGACGACGATCTGGTCGTCATCCTGCCCTACCGGACGCTCATGGGCCTTGGCGGCCAGCTCAAATCCGTGGTGGTGGCCCCGCCGGACGCGCCAACGAACGCTGCCGCAGCGCCCCAGGACAACGCCGCCCGGGCCGGGCGGCTGGCCGACCGCTTCGGGCTGGCCGTTTTCTCCGGCCAGGACGACGGCGTGTTCCTCTACCATGCCGGCGATTCCCTGGGCTATGCCGGTGTGCCCAACATCCTCATTCCCTTGATCATCTCCGTACTGATTGTGCTTAATACCATGATCGGCGCGGTCTACGAGCGCAAACGCGAGATCGGCGTCTACACCGCCGTGGGCCTGGCCCCGTCCCATGTCTCATTTTTGTTCATTGCCGAGGCCCTGGCCTTTGCCGTCATCAGCGTAGTGCTCGGCTATCTGCTGGCTCAGACCACGGCCGGACTGTTGTCCGGCACCTCGCTGTGGGCCGGCATGACCGCCAACTATTCCTCCACGGCCGGCGTGGCCGCCATGCTGCTGGTCATCGCCGTGGTGCTCCTGTCGGTCATCTATCCCTCCCGGGTGGCCGGCCAGATCGCCATTCCCGACGTCAACCGCTCCTGGACGCTGCCCGAACCCGTGAATGGGGTCATCGCCGCCCGGCTGCCGTTTCTGGTCAAGGTGCGCGAGCAGGAGTGCGCCGGCGGCTTTCTCTTCGACTATTACCAATCGCATCAGGACGTTTCCCATGGCCTTTTCGCCACGGCCGACGTGGACTACGCCTTTGAATGCCCCTGGGACCTGCCCGGCGCGCCGGCCCATCCCAAGGAAGCGCATCCTGAATTCTGCGATTTGCGGGCCTGCATGCGTCTGACCGGGACTGTCTGGCTCGCGCCGTTTGATTTCGGCATCAAGCAGACCATGTCCATCCTCTTCACGCCGGCCAAGGACACCCCGGGGTATATGGAAATCGACGTGGAACTGACGCGCGCCGCCGGCGAGGCCGGCATGTGGAAGCGGCTCTCCAAGGGATTTTTGAACGACCTGCGCAAGCAGCTCCTGGTCTGGCGCTCCCTGGAGGAATCCATGCGGACCTCCTATGAAGACAAGGTCATCGCCGACTACGGCGCGCGCCTGCGCGGCGACGTCCCGGCCGGGGAGGGCAGAGCATGATCGCCGCCGGAGCCATTCGGATGCGAGGCGTGGTCCTGGGCCTGTGCCTGGGGCTTGTGGTCTGCGCGGTCACGCCGCTTAATAACCTCTACCTTGGGGCCACGCCCCTGGGCGGTGGCCATTTTCCCCTGGCTCCGTTTTTCCTGCTGGCCTGGCTCACGCTTTTGGCCGCTGGCCTGGGCAAGCTCTTTCGCGGCCGCTCGCCCCTTTCCGGCACGGACCTGCTCGTTTGCTGGATGCTCATGGTGGTGGTCTCGGGCGTGGCCCACACCGGCCTTGCCCGCACCTTTTTCATCAACCTCACCGCGCCGCTGCATTTTGCCACCGAAGGCAACCAGTGGCAGACCGTTTTCGGGCCGATCCTGCCCAAGGGCTGGTATCCGACCGATCCGGAGGCTGTGGAGACGCTCTATAACGGCTTGCCCGGCGGCTACACCATGAGCTGGGGAGCCGTGCTGGCGGCGGTGCCCTGGCAGGCCTGGCTCGGGCCGCTGACCACCTGGGCCGTGTTTATCGGCCTGTGCTATTTCGTGCTGCTGTGCCTGACCAACCTTTTCGCCAAGCAGTGGGTCTCCAACGAGCGCATGAATTTCCCCTTGCTGCGCCTGCCCGAGACCTTGGCCGAGTCCGTGGATGGCGGCGGCCTGGGCGCGCTTTTGGCCGACCGGTTTTTGCTGTGCGGCCTGCTCATAAGCGTCGGCCTGCACACCATAAACGGCATCGCTTTCTACGATCCGTCCGTGCCGCAAATCCCCACCCTCATCCTGGCCGGGCCGTACTTCCCCAAGACGGGCCTCTTCTCGGGATTTACCAAGCTCAAGATCTACTTCTATCCGGCCTTCATCGGTTTTGCTTTTCTGACCGCCCGCCAGATTTCCTTGAGCTTCTGGCTCTTTTTCCTGCTCGGCGGGCTGGTCTACGGCGTCTTTGACCTCATCGGCCAGCACATCCCGGCCGCGGCCCTGGGCGTCACCTTCGGGCCGACCCTGACCTCGCCCGAAGAGACGCAGATGATCGGGGCCTACGGCGTATTTTTCTGCTTTCTCCTGTGGCTGGCCCGCCACCATCTGCTGGGTACCGCCCGGGACGCCTTGCGTTTCCGGTTTCGCGGCCCGGACGAGGCCGAATGGGTGGGCGCGCCGGCCTCCCTGTGGGGCTTGGTGCTCGGCGGCGGGGCGCTCATCGCCTGGAGCGCCTCGTTCGGGATGCCGCTTTTCCAGGCCACGTTGCTCATGGGCGCGTTTTTCATGGTCATGCTGGTGGCCAGCCGCATTATCTGCCAGGGCGGCATCGCCTATTTCACCCTGATCGCCGCGCCGACCGATGGTCTGCTGGCCTTTTTCGGGGCCGGCATCTTCAGCCGACTGTCGCTGCTCATGGCCGCCGTCATGCAGAAGATGCTCTTTGTCGATCTGCGCGAGTCGCTTTTGCCGTCGCTGTTCCACGCCGCCAAGGTCGGCGAGCGGCGGGGACCTAAAAAGCTCTACCTGGCCGCCATCGTCCTGGGCCTCGCCGCCGCCGTGGCCGTATCGTTTTTGGCCATGCTGGCCGTGTGCCACAAGTACGGCCTGCGCGACCTGCAAGTGGACTGGGAGACCCAGACCGTGAGCACGGTCTATGAAAACGTCCAGCGCCTCATCGAAGCGCCGACTGGCTCCAACACGGCGATCATCGGCTTCGCCGCCGCCGGCGCGGCCGTGATGCTGGGGCTGGTCATCGCCTACCAGCATTTCTACTGGTGGCCCATCCATCCGCTGGGCTTTCTCACCATGTACAGCTCGGCCATGCGAATTCTGTGGTTTTCCTTTTTCGTCGGCTGGCTGTGCAACCAGCTGACTCTGCGCTACGGCGGCATCGCGCTGCTCAAGCGCGTGCGGCTGCTGTTTATTGGGCTTATCCTCGGTGATTTTCTCATGGGCGGCATCTTCGCCGTCATCGGTTTGTGGACGGGACAAAGCTATTTGGTGCTGCCCAACTAGGACGCCTCAATGTACGACGACAAGGAATTAGCCGAATATAGGGACCTGCTCCCGACCCCCACGCGCTTCGAAGAGGGCTTCGACTGGAAGACCATCGTCGGCGCGGTCTTTATCGGCTTCCTCATGATGCCGGGCAGCATGTATTTGCAGCTCGTCATCGGCTCGGGCATCGGCCCGGCCGCCCGTTGGGTGACCATCATCCTCTTTGCCGAGATCGCCAAGCGCGCCTATACCGAACTCAAGCAGCAGGAAATCTTCCTGCTCTATTACATGGCCGGCGCGGCCATGGCTTCGCCCTTCCACGGACTCCTCTGGAACCAGTATCTCGTCCAGTCCGATGCGGCCAAGATGCTGGGTTTAACCGACCTCATTCCGACCTGGGTCGCCCCGGGGCCGGATTCGGATTCGCTTTTATCCCGAACCTTTCTCCACCGCGACTGGCTGGTGCCCATCCTGCTTTTGGTCGGCTCGCAGATCGTGCAGCGCATCGACCACTTCGGCCTGGGCTACGCCCTTTACCGCGTCACCTCCGACGTGGAAAAGCTGCCTTTTCCCATGGCCCCGGTGGGGGCCCTTGGCACCATGGCCTTGGCCGAGTCCACCGAAGACAGAAAGACCGGCTGGAAATGGCGCGTCTTTTCCATAGGCGGCATGATCGGCCTGGCCTTTGGGGCCATCTATGTGCTGTTCCCGGTGGTCTCGGGGCTGGTCTTCACCGAGCCGGTGCGCCTTATTCCCATTCCCTGGGCCGATTTCACCCGCAACACCGAGGCCTGGCTGCCGGCCGTGGCCACCGGCATCCAGTTCGATCTGGGGCTGGTCTTTACCGGCATGGTGCTGCCGTTTTGGGCCGTCATCGGCGGTCTGGTGGGGCTTATCATCACCATCGTGGCCAACCCCATCCTCTATTCCCACGGCATCCTGCACCGTTGGCGGCAGGGCATGGGCACGGTGGACACGGTTTTCGCCAACAATTTCGATTTTTACATGTCTTTCGGCATCGGCCTGGGGCTGGCCATCGGCGTCATCGGCATCTGGCAGGTGGCCAAGTCCCTGCGCCAGGGGGGCGTGGGCGGCGCGGCCTACAAGGCGCTTTTTACCACCAACAAGGCCCGGGGCGACATCAACTTCTGGGTTTCCATCGCCATCTACGTCTTCTCCACCCTGGCCTACATCAGTCTGTGCCTGTGGCTGGTGCCGCAGTTCCCGTGGCTCTTTTTCGTCCTGTACGGCTTTATCTACACGCCGCTCATCTCTTACATCACCGCCCGCATGGAAGGCATCGCCGGCCAGTTCGTGAGCCTGCCCCTGGTGCGCGAGGCCAGCTTCATCGCTGGTGCGCGCTTTTTCGGCTACCAGGGCATCGAGATCTGGTACGCGCCCATCCCCATCCACAATTACGGCAAGGCGACCGTGGATTTTCGCGAGATCGAACTGACCGGCACCAGCCTTCGCGGCATAATAAAGGCCGAGATTGTGGTTTTTCCGGTGGTCATGGTGGCCAGCCTGCTCTTTTCCCAGTTCATCTGGCAGCTGGCCCCCATCCCCTCGGCCAGCTACCCCTACGCCCAGGAACTGTGGCATCTCCAGGCGCTCAATACGCTGCTCATGCAGACTTCGACCCTGGAAGGCAATTCGCTGTTCTTCCAGGCCTTAAACGGTTGGTACGTCAGCGCCGGCCTGGGGCTGGGGCTTGTCGTCTACATGCTGCTCATGATCTTCGGCCTGCCGGTGCTTTTGGTCTACGGCATCGTGCGGGGACTGGGGCAAAGCGTGCCCCATGGGCTTATTTTGGAAGTGGTGGGGGCGCTGGTGGGGCGGTATTATTTCCTCAAGCTCTACGGCGCGCGCTGGCGGCAATACGCGCCCGTGCTCCTGGCCGGCTTTTCCTGCGGCATGGGGCTCATGGGCATGTTCGCCATGGGCGCGACCCTGATCCTCAAATCGCTGGGCAAGCTGGCCTACTAGGCCGGCAAGTTCCCGCCTTGCGTCGCCGAGCCTGCGCGCCGGTCGCCCGTTTGCGCCTTATTCCAATGGTATTTCTCAAGCGAAAACGCATGGCAAAGGGCGTTTGATATAATTGTCTGTTTATACAACGTACTGTCGTTGTGTTGTATAATAGGGATTATCCGGCGCGCTGCATGTCCGCGATGAGCTTTTTGAGCACCTGGGTCTGGCGATTGAGGTCGCCGACCGCCGCCGCCGAGCGTTCCATGATGGTCGACGTCTCCCCGGCGATGCGGCTGATGTCGCCTAGGCTGCGGTTGATTTCCTCACTGGTGGCCGACTGCTGCTCGGCGGCGGCGGCGATGGAGCTGACCTGCTCGGTGGCCCGGTCGACGAAACTGACCATGGCCTCAAGCACCTGGCCCGAAGCGCCGGCCTTGCCGGTGGCGGCCTCGATGGCGCTGCCCGCCGCGTCCACGTTGCGGATGTTCTGGCGGGTGCCGTCCTGGATGGCGCGAATGGCCTGCCCGACCTCGGCCGTGGCGGACATGGTTTTTTCGGCCAGCTTGCGGACTTCGTCGGCCACCACGGCAAATCCCCGGCCGGCGTCGCCGGCCCGGGCGGCTTCGATGGCGGCGTTAAGGGCCAGGAGATTGGTCTGGTCGGCGATGTCGGCGATGACGTCGAGAATGGCCCCGATGCCTTCGCTTTGCCGGCCCAGGCCGTCCACGTCGTTTTTAAGGGCCAGGGCTTGGGTCCGCACCGCCTCGATGCCGGAAACGACCTCGGCCACGACGACCGCGCCTTCCTTGGCCTTGCCCCGGGCCAGATCGGCGCTGGT
>JAEZEM010000242.1 GCA_023417745.1 Pseudomonadota bacterium | reverse complement strand
CCCATCATGACGCCCATATCGATGCCGTGGGGGCAATACATGGCGCAGCGGTTGCAGCACGTGCACTGGGACCAGGCCACTTCCATGGCATGGCGCATGAACGCGTTGTCCACGTCGCCCTTGCGGCGAACCATTTCGCCCAGGGTGGACTGGATCTTGTACGACGGCACCTGCTCGGGCTTGCAGTCGTTGACCAGATACAGGAAGCAGGAGTCGGCGCACAGGCCGCACCGGGCACAGACGTCGAGCCAGGTCTGGGTGCGCGATTTGCAGGTTTTCTGGATGGTTGCCCACAGTTTCTCGCGGTCAACCTCCAGCGACAGCATTTCCTCGTAGTATTTCGTGCCGCGCGTATCGGAGAGCAGAGCCTTGAGCTCCTCCTCCGTCGTGATCGGCCGCTTATTACAATAAATCCCTTCAGGCATGACGTGTCACTCCTTGGCGATATCCCGCCGGCCGTTTTACCAGACGATGCCGCTGCCGCGCTGACCGCCGCGCTTGGTGCCGAAGTCGATCCCGATCTGGGCCCGGGAGCAGAAGAACAGCACGGCGTGGGACAGCTTGGTGAACGGCACGGCAATAAGCCAGATTTCGCCGGTGATGATGTGGGCGAGCAGCCAACCGTTGCCGTCGCCGTGCTGGTGCGCGGCCACGAAGCCGGTGACCAGGGGGGCGAGACTGATGGCCATGATCGCCAGATCCTGGCGGGTGGTGATGATGCGCACTTCGCTTAAGCCAAAGCGGCGCAGCAGGATGAACAGACCGGCCAAAATGGCCAGGATGGTCAGGATGTCGGCCAGCCCGTCGGGCATGGTCGGCCAGGACACGCCGAACCGTTCGGCCACGATCATGACGTGGGCGAAAAGGAAGATCGGCACGATGACCAGGCCGATGTGCAGCAGGAAGAAGGCCGTGGCAAAGACCGGCTTGGCCCGCCAGCTGCAGGAGGCAAAGGGAATGAGCCAGTGGAAGATGGACTTCAGCGCCCCTTTGACGGCCAGATCGGTGTTGTGGCCGTAGGCCACCCGGTCGAGCTGCCAGCTGAGGCCCTTGACGTACATATAGGCGCGCCAGGCGCAGCCGAGGATGCATATGGCGAACGACAGCCACAGCATCGGACCCGTCAGGAATGCATACATTGGTGTTCTCCTTGGCGATCGCGGTCCGATCAGCCTAGTAGCGGCGTTTACGCTCTTCCTTGTCCGTGAGGAAGTGCCAGAATCCGACGAAGCAGATCAGCACGACGCCCATGAGGACGTAGGTGACGCTCTTGTTGTGGAGCATCAGGTCTTGCAACGTATTGAACATGGCTATTCCCCTGTCCTAGTGGGACGAGTCTTTGTAAGCCGGATGCACGTAGAAGATCGGCATCCGAGTGACGATGAACCGGAAGGCGATGACGCCGATGGTGACCACGAACAAGGAGATGATGATCTCGCCCGCGCTCGGGAAGTAGCGGTCAACGCTCGGCAACTGCCAATTGAAAGCCACCAGGCTGATGTTGAACCGGTTGAGCACGATGCCAAGCACCGTCCACAGGGCGGTGAACCGGGCCAGCTTCAGGTTGCGGTCGCGGTAGGCCACGGCGTAGGCGTAGCACGGCAGGGCCACGAAGCCGACGACCTCGACCAGCCACCAGACGCCGTAACCGGTGCCCAGGAACTGCCAGCGGTTGTCCATGGCCAGACCCAGGACCTTCATGGCCAGATAGCCGGCCATGATCCAGGCGGCCGCCTTGGAGAAGGCCATCTGCAGGTCTTCGTAGCCAAGGTTGTACTCGTCGTCCATCTTGTGATGGAAGTGCTTGTGCGACAGCGTCCCTTCGAAGATGACCATGGACATGCCGGCGAACATGCTGGACATGAAGAACATGACCGGCAGGTACGGCGTGTACCACAGGGGATGCAGCTTGGACGGGGCGATGAGGTACAGCGCGCCAAGCGAGCTCTGGTGCAGGGTCGAGAGGATGACGCCGAGGATGGTCAGGCCCATGGTCAGCTTGACCAGGATGTCGCGGTACTTGTCAAATCCCCGCTTCCACTCCAGGGCGGCCGGCAGGTATTCGAGGAAGAGCACCGTTAAGTAGATGAACACGCACAGACCGACTTCGAACAGGATGGACGTGGTCCCCTGCTGGTAGAAGATCGGGTAGACCAGTCGCCAGGGGCGGCCGACGTCGTAGTTCAGGGCAAAGACGACCAGGGCGTAGCCCAAAAAGGCCGTCAGGATGGCCGGGCGCACCGCGCCGTGAAAGCGCTTGAACCCGAAGATGTAGCAGGCGGCCGAGGTGGTGTAGCCGCCGGCGGCCAGGGCGACGCCGCACAGGAGATCAAAGCCGATCCAGATGCCCCAGGGGTTGTTGTCGGAGAGGTTGGTCACCGCGCCCAGACCCATGGTGAAGCGCATGATGGTGACCACGACGCCGGCGGCCAGGATGATGCCGGCGACGATGTTCCAGGGAGTGAAAAGCGTCCCTTTCTGAGTTTCCGTCGACATTACGCGTCCTCCCCTTCTTCGCCGGCCTTGGCGGCGGCTTCCAGGGCCTTTGTGACCTCGACCTCAATGCGCCGCTTGTTGGCGACCTCGGCCTTGGCCAGTTCCTCGGAGAGCTTGGCTTGGGCGTCGGCGCTGGCCTTGGCGATGGCGGCCGCCACGGCGGCCTGCTTCTCGGACTCGGCGATCTTCTCCTTGCGCTTGCTGATGGCGTAAAGGCCGGTCAAGAGCACCGGCCAGATGCCGGCCACGGCGGGCACGGCGGCCAGGGCTCCGGAGGTCAGCTCGGGCGCGGAGGTGGTGCCGAGGTTTTCATCCATGCCGATGACGGCAAAGGACGGCTTGGGCGCGATGGTCAGCCAGCTCGTGCCGCCCATCTCGCGCTCGCCGTAGACATGCTCGACGTAGCGTCCGGGGTTGCCGCCGATGCGGTCCCAAGCCAGGTTGAGCAGTTCGCGGCGCTTGCCGAAGATCAGGGCTTCCTTGGGGCAGGCCTCGACGCAACCGGGCAGCTTGCCTTCGAGCAGGCGCGGCTGGCACATGGTGCATTTCATGACCCGGGGAGTGAAGGCCTTGTCGTACTCGTAGGCCGGGATGTTGAACGGGCAGGCCACCATGCAGTAGCGGCAGCCGACGCAGACGTCGGGGTCGTAGACCACCGCGCCGGTTTCGGACTTCTTAAACGCCGCCACGAAGCAGGCCGAGGCGCAGGCCGGCTCCATGCAGTGGTTGCACTGGATCTTGCGGAAGACCGGCGGCTTGCCGGCATCCGGGACGTACTTGTTGACGATGGTGTAGGATTTGGCGTCGGTGCGGCGCTTGACGTCAAGCACCGTGAGATCGTCAAAGGCCTTGGCGGGCTTGGGCAGGTCGTTGACCTGGTTGCAGGCCGCTTCGCACTTGCGGCAGCCGATGCAGCGCGAGGCGTCAAAGAGCACGCCGCCTGCGTTGGGCAGTCCCTTGACGTCGCCAAGCGACGCGGCCTTGGCCGTCGCGCCGGAGCCCAGGGTGACGCCGGCCGCGCCCAGAAGGCCCAGAAAGTGTCTACGTTTCATTGTAGCGAGACCTCTGCTGGTTTGGGTCCTATTTCTTCTTTTCCTTGTGGCAACCGGCGCAGTCCGTGGCGGCGGGCACGGGCTTGGCGCCCGGAGCCTTGCCGACGACCTTGCCCTCGATGCCCATTGCCTTGTGACAGCCCATGCACTGGTTGTGATAGGCGGCCTTCAGCGCCGGACGGGCGGCGGCGGTGGTCGTTTCGACGGCCTGGTGGCAGTTGCCGCAACGCGGCGGCGTCTTCGAGGCCGGGCTGTTGTGGTGGCAGCCCTGGCACACGGCGGCGTCGGTGGCGTGGAAGGCCCCGGCCAGTTTGCTGTCCTTCATGCCGTCAAGCATGGCCTGGACGATCTGGCGGTGGGGCAGGACCGACGGCTCGTAGTCCTTGGACAGGGACCCGATGGTCACGGTCTGGGGGATGTCGTCCAGCGGGAAGGTGGCGGTGACGTCGCGCTTGCCGGCCAGCAGCTTCTTGGCCAGGTCGGCTTCGGCGGCGGCGGTGTCGGCGCTAGCCGGCTTGGCCATCATGGAAGTCATGACGTCCTGCAGGGCGGCGTCGCCGGGCACGTGACAGGAACCGCACTTGTCGACCCCGCCGACGCCTTTTTGCATGGCGTCGTGGCAGCCGGCGCATTCGGGCTTCTTCTGGGCCACGGCGTGGCAGCCAGCGCAACTCTGGGTCGCGCCGACCTTGTGCATGGCCCCTTCCAGGGTCACGAATCCGCCTTCCTTCACGCCGGCCGGGGTGTGGCACTTGGCCGAACAGGAGGACAGCGCGGCGTGGTGGCAGGAAACGCAGGTCTCGCTCTTGGCTTCATGGTACTTGTGGTCAAAGGGCACGGCGGGCATCCCGGCATAAGGCTTGCCGGCGACGGCCTGGGAGGTCTGGACCTCGGCCGGGCGCACCATGACGTAGTCGGGCTGGCCGCGCTTGATGCGCAGGTCCGCGCCCTGGGGAACTTTCTTGAGGGACGTCTCGGCGATGGCCTTCTGGTCCAGGGGGCCATGGCAGCCGGCGCAGGTGACCGGGCCGGTGGGCACGTCCTTGCCGGCGGCGGCGGTGGCCTTGTGGCAGGTCACGCATTCGCCGTGGGCGGCCAGACGCAGGGAGCGGATCTCCTTGGGCTGGCGGTTTTCCACCACGGTGGTCGTCTCGCCGTGGCAGTACGAGCAGGAACCGGGGACTT
>JAEZEM010000231.1 GCA_023417745.1 Pseudomonadota bacterium | reverse complement strand
TCCTGGTGCTCCTGGCCGCCGGCCCGCTGACCAGCATCGGCCTCATCGTCCTGTCCAACCAGCGCCTGGCCGCCGAAAACCGCACCGCCGCCGAGGACCTGCGCACCTCCAAGCTGTTCCTGCAATCGGTCCTGGACAGCCTCACCAGCCACATCGCGCTCATCGACGCCCACGGCGGCATCATCCTCGTCAACAACGCCTGGCGGGCCTTTGCCCGGCAAAACGGCCTGGACCCCGCCCGGGTCTGCGAAGGCACCAACTACCTGCTGGCCTGCAACGACGCCGCCTGCCGCGACGTCCCAGAGGCCGACTCCTTCGCCGCCGGCATCCGCAAGGTGCTCTCCGGCCAACTGCAGCAATTCGTCATGGAGTATCCCTGCCACGCGCCCCATGAAAGGCGCTGGTTCGTGGGCCGGGTCACGCCCTTTCCCGGCGACGGCCCACCCCGGGTGGTGGTGGCCCATGAGGACATCACCGCCCGAAAGCTCATGGAAATCGCCCTGGCCGAATCCAACCGCAAGCTCGAAGCCTTAAGCGCCACCGACCCGCTCACCGGCATCGCCAACCGCCGCCGCTTCGATGAGGCCTTCACCGGCGAATACGCCCGCCATGCCCGCACCGGCGCGCCCCTGTCCCTGGTCATGCTCGACATCGATTATTTCAAGAACTTCAACGACGCCTACGGCCATGCCCAGGGCGACGCCTGCCTGGCGGCCGTGGCCCGGGCCATGGCCGGCTGCCTCCAGCGGCCGGGCGATCTGGCCGCCCGCTACGGCGGCGAGGAATTCATCTGCCTGCTGCCCGACACCGGCTCCCAGGGGACCCGGGCCGTGGCCGAGGCCATCCGCGAGGCCGTGGCCGCCCTGGCCATCCCCCACGCCCACTCCGCAGCCGCAGCCGTCGTCACCGTCAGCATCGGCGCGCTGACCGCCGCCTGTCCTCCCGACGCCGACCCCGTCAACCTTTTCGAACAGGTCGACGCGCTGCTGTATAAGGCCAAGGAACACGGCCGCAACCGGGTCGAAGCCGGCGGCGACGCCCCGGCCGCCCAAACCGGCGGCCCGGACAAAGGCATTGTCCGCCTCTTCTGGGACGAAGCTTTTGCAAGCGGCAACCCGGCCATCGACCGCCAGCACCAGCTGCTTATTGCCAAGGCCAACGACCTGCTGCTGCTGACGACCCAAGCCGCCGACTGCGAAACCCTGGCCGCCGCCGTGGACGACGCCTTCGCCCATGTCGCCGAGCACTTCCGCGACGAGGAGCGCCTGCTGCGCGAAGCCGGCTTCGCCGGCCTGGACGAACACGCCGCCGAGCACCAGCGCCTGCTGCAGCAAGGCCTGGCCCTGGCCCGGGAGTGCAACGAGGGCGTCTCCCCGACCGACGCCATCATCCGCTACATCGTCCACGATCTGGTCATGGTCCACATGCTGGCCGCCGACGCGCTCTACCGTCACTGCTTTGAGGAACCGGACGAGCCATCTTCTGCATGACCTCTTTGATGTCCGGCCTCTTCGTCACGCCACCAGGTTCAAGTGGAGCGGACGTCTTTTTGATCAAGCCCTGATTGACTGTTTGTCACGTCATTGAATCTGCCATTTTGATGCAAACTTCCTGATATAGATTGAAGACTGCCCAGCGGGATGGATGCTTGCCCGAGAGTCGCGGTGTGTTGTCCAGACAGCAATATTCGTCGAGTGCACCGACAGCGAAGTTCTCGGTTCAAGGCGTCAATGATGTTTCCGGCGTATCCGGGATCATTGACACTTGTTTGTCCTTAGCATAGATGTTTGTCTATCGTCTTAATGCGGTCTCATGATTGTTCAATCACCATAACAGAGCGACATGAGGCACTGATTCGTATCGATTCTGATGGCAACTTTGCGGCCATATCCCACCCTGACACGTCTTTAGAGAGTATACATTAAACGATGTTGAACAATAGCATCACACGTCCCGTCTACATCCAGCCGTAGATAAAAAGCAGCAGCCAGGTTCGCACTGTCGTCAATCTGATGCGACCTAAAAGACATTAATGCGGCGCAAACTCTGGACATTGGGATGAAGCATGGACAACTCCACCAGCTGAACCATGTCATTCGTGCCATGGCGATATAACTTTTTTAAGATATCTTGATAAATTGAAAATAATTTCTGAGCCGGTCGAGCTATGAAGCGCTCAGAGCAGGGAGCGGAGAGTCATGCAGAAACGAGAAGCCATAAAAGAGATGCTTCGCCCACCGAAAAAAGGAATTGAAATTGGCGCGAGCATTCGACCTGTCGTTCCAAAACGAGAGGGATTTGATGTTGTTGTGGTGGACTACACCACAGAAGATGTCTTGAAAGACAAATTCAAGGACAATCCTGGGACTGCCTTGATAGAAGCGGTAGATGTCATCTGGAGCGGAGAACCTCTCGAAACTTTGCCCGGACTAAGCGCGGGGCGCTACGATTACATAGTTGCCGCCCATCTGTTCGAGCACCTGCCAAACCCTCTTTTGTTTTTTGAAGGCTGCTCAAAACTATTGAACAAGGAAGGAATGGTCCATCTTTTCATACCAGACAAAAGGCGCTGCTTTGATTTTACAAAACAACACCTTGACGTCGCCAGAGTCTTACAGCGATATTACAACAAATGTCAAAAGCACGACTTTGAAACTATTTTTCGAGCCCACAATGAGCATGTAATCTGCAATGACAGGTGCGACTGGGGAGTGTTGCCAATCAACAACATCCAATTTGCAGGCGACGCCTTGAAGGCCTTGAA
The DNA here is from genome assembly GCA_023417745.1 of Pseudomonadota bacterium. Lineage (GTDB taxonomy): Bacteria > Desulfobacterota > Desulfovibrionia > Desulfovibrionales > Desulfovibrionaceae > Solidesulfovibrio. The sequence continues at coordinate 5,686 of JAEZEM010000231.1, read as the reverse complement.
CATCGCACTTGAGGCATCAAAAAGCCAAGAATACATTGATGTGCACTCGAACTTCGTGACACCTGCCTCTTTTCAATTACTATTGGTAGAGCTTAATTACCTCGGACTGACAAATTTAATGGTGCACGGAGACATTATAAGCGACGGATGTGAATTTTATGTATGTTTAGGAAGAAGGCAAAACTATACATACAGCCTTGAAGATTACAAAAAAGCTAAAACACATCTTCAATTAATGATTTTTGACGAGGTACAGGATCAAATTGAACGCTTAAAAGAGTCACAACAATGGAGAGCATACGCTATCTGGAAAAGGAAAAAATTCGGATAGACAAACACGAAAGATTTATCATAAATATTTCAAGGTCTCTTATTACCTTCTGCTTGGTCTATTTGAGGACGAATTTTGTAGTTGTCGGCCCAACGCTGCAAGAAGCAAGTTAGTCTCTACCAAATTTGACAACTTTCACCTCAAAAAGACGAGCACTGCAACAAACATCTTCTAGAACACTCTCATGAGATCAAATGTCGTGACATCACCTTCCTATTTTTCGCAAATATTCTCTCAACGACTTCCATTCTCCAGCTGACAATCAATCGCGCCGGGAAGGCACGCATCGCAACAATCTTACCGACAATATATTTTTCGAAAAAATGCGGCTGTTCACTTAACTTACATCAATAATTACAAACAAATTACCCGACAGTTGCATATTTTACACATCTATAAACAGTTTTCATACATTATACTTAACCTTCCAACAAACGCTCTAGCGTTCTGATCTCAAGCCAGTGCCCTCTCCACTGCGCGAAAAAATGACTATAATTCACTTCAATATTCCGATTTTAACTTTCCATCACTTCATTTTCGCTTCAAGATTTTCCGCTCACTAACCTCCCATCGACAACAGTGAGTAATAACGCGCCACTCGTGGCGCATCCTGTCCCACCCCGGCTGGGGTCCTGTCGCCATCCTTTGGGACGCAGTCTTTCCTCGCTTAAAAATTCCAGCAACAACGATTAGTTGAGACAGCTTCCCCAGGTCGTCCCAGGTCTCCCTGGACCGACCTCCCTTCCATCTATCCGGTATGCAAATTGCTGTAGATCACGAAAGCACTACCGATGCGTGTGACCGATTTCGGTTGGGCCGACGGTGCGAAGCGGCCGGGGCAGCCGATTTGCCGGCAACGCGCGGCGCCTGGCAAGGCCACGCCAGGCTCGCGGCTCGGGCGTTTCCCGGGTCGAAATGTCCCAGTCCGGGGCCTCGCCCGAGCAAGGAGTCCGCTATGGGAAGGGCAATGCTGCGTTCGCGCCTCCCGGCCCTGCTGGCCGCTCTGGCGCTGCTGGCCGTTTGGGGGCCGTCGGCCGGGGCAGCGAGCCAGGCCCAGGCCCCGCGCTACGTCGGTTCCGCCGTGTGCGCCGGCTGCCATCCCGGCCAGTACGAACGCTACCGGCAATATTCCAAAAAGGCCCATTCCTCCCGGGGCATCAAGCTCATGGCCAAGGGCCTCACAGCCGAGGAACTGGCCTCCTGCTACGGCTGCCACACCACCGGCTACGGCAAGCCCGGCGGTTTCACCGACTTCGCCGCCACCCCGGAGCTGGCCGACGCCGGCTGCGAGGTCTGCCACGGCCCAGGCGCGGACCATGCCGCATCGAGCGACCCGGCCGCCATCAAGGGCAAGCTGACCGTGGCCGACTGCGCCCCCTGCCATGACGATGCCCGGGTGCGCTCTTTTGGCTACAAGCCCCTGCTCCAGGCCGGAGCTCACTGACGCCGCCACTTTTACAAGGGCGCGCCGATCCCGGCGGCGCGCCGGAGAACCGCCATGCGCCGCCCCGTCCGCTCCATCCGCGTCAAGGCCCTGGCCCTGGTCAGCCTCATCGCCGCCCTGACCCTGGGCGGCCTTTTCTGGGCCAACGCCGCCTGGCAGCGCCAGACGGCTCTTGACCGCATCCGCCAGGCCGGGGCGGCCGAGGCCGAGCTGGTGCGGCTTATCGTCGACGAACCCATGCGCGTGGGCGACAATGCCGCCACCACCGCCCAATTCGCCAAGATCGCCTCGGGCGGCTCCCGCATGGCTGCCGCTCTCACCGACTTCCGGGGCCAGGTCACCTACGCCACCGACGCCGCCAGCCTGCGCCGCCCCTTGGCCGAAGCCATGCCCGGCCCGGCCCTGGCCGCTCTGCTCCAGGCGGCCCTGGAGCAGGGCCGCGACGGCGACGGCCTGGAAACGGCCGGCGGCCGCACCGGCTACGCCACGGTGCGGGCCGTCAAGAACGCCCCGGAATGCCGCCACTGCCACGGCGCTTCCCGGGCCGTCCTTGGGGCGCTGGTCACCGTGGCCGACGTCAGCCCGGACATGGCCGCCCTGGCCGACAACCAGCTGCGCACAGGGCTTTTGTCCCTGGCCGGGCTGGCCGGGCTGGTGGCCGGGCTGCTCCTTTTCATGAAGCGCTCCATCATCGACCGCCTGGCCTTCCTGGCCGGCGTGAGCCGCCACATCGCCGACGGCGACATGGAAGCCTGCCGGGCCGTGGCCGCCCGCAACCAGCGTCGCCGCGACCGAAACGCCGCCGACGAGATCACCGTCCTTGGCGAATCCCTGTGCGACCTCGTGGACAACCTGCGGGCCAAGATCGCCGAGGCCGACGACAAGACCCGAGAGGCCGCCTGCCAGGCCGACCGGGCCGGGGTCTGCCTGGCCGAGGCCGAAGCCGCCCGGGAAGCGGCGGCCAACGCCCGGCGCGAAGGCTCCACAGCCGCGGCCCGAACCCTGGAAGCCGTGGTGGACCATCTGAGCGAGGCTTCGGTGGCCCTGGCCGAGGCCGTGGCCCGGGCCGACTCCGGGGCGCGCCAACAAAAGGACGCGGCCCAGGAAACCTGCGCCGCCATCGGCGTCATGCAGACCGTGGCCGCCGATGCCATGGCCACGGCCGGCAAGGCCGCCGCCGTCTCGGGCCAGGCCCGGGACCGGGCCGGCCTTGGGGCCGAGGCCGTGCGGGAACTTTCCGCCTGCATTGAGGGGCTGCGCGAACTGGCCGAGACCCTGCGCCGGGACATCCTGGCCCTGGGGCGGGAGGCCGAGGGCATCGGCGCGGTCATCACGGTGATTTCCGACATCGCCGACCAGACCAATCTGCTGGCGCTCAATGCCGCCATCGAAGCGGCCCGGGCCGGCGACGCCGGTCGGGGTTTCGCGGTAGTGGCCGACGAGGTGCGTAAGCTGGCCGAAAAGACCATGACCGCCACCAAGGACGTGGAGCGGGCCGTCACCGGCATCCAGGCCGGGGCCAGGGATCATGTGGGCAGCGTGCAAAAGGCCGTGGCCGCCATCGGCGCGGCCTCAGAGCTGGCCGGCCGGTCCGGCGAAGCGCTTTCCGGCATCGTGGGCCTGGTCGCCGACGCCACGCGCCAGGTCAACGTCATTGCCGAGTCCTGCCAGGAGCAGTCGGGCATCATCGACGAGATCGGCCGGGCACTGGAAGGGATCAGCGCCATCTCCCAGGAGACGGCCGAGGCCATGACCACGGCCGACGCGGCGGTGAGCCGTCTGTCCGACCAGGCCGAGCGCCTCACCCACCTGACCGACGACATGCTGGCCGAGGAAACGTCAGCCGCGTCCAAGGCCCTGCCGGCCTGCCCGGGCAGCGACCTCGGCTGATCCTTTCCAGGACGCCGCGGCAATACGACATCCCTCTCCCCCAGGCCCGCAACGCCAAACCGCCCCGACGCCGTGTCCGGCCGTCGGGGCGGTTTGGCGTGCGCCGCTACTCGCCGTTTGCCGCCGGCAGGGCGTGGGGCGGGCCAAAGGCCTCGTCCATGGCCTGCTCGAACTGGCTGGCGGTAAAGAGGTCGCGAAGAACCAAGGGGCGAAAGGCGGCGTCGCCGGCCGGGAAAAAGGCGGCCACAGGGATGGACTGGCTGCCCAGCGCCCGCAGCAGGGCCATGGCCGGCGGCGTCTGACGGGTGAGATCCACCTTCATGAAGACGGTCTTGTGGCGCTTGCCCCACTGGGCCACCCGGGGCGGGGTGAGGACGGTGCGCTCCAGGAGCTTGCAGGTGGGGCACCAGTCGGCGGTGAAGTCCAGCACGAGATTGTCCTGGCCCAGGCGGGCGGCAAAACTCTCCGGAGTGTAGGCCACCCATTCGGCCTCGGTCTGGGGGGCGTAGGTCAGGGCAAAGGCCAGACCGCCGCCGGTCACGGCCAGGGCGGCGACGCCCATGACCAGGCCGCGAAAGGCGGATTGGGCATGAGGCATCCGGCCAAGCAGCGTGGCCCCGATGGCCGTGGCCCAAAACGCGCCCAAGGTCGGCAGGATGCGCCCGGGCGGCAAAAGCGCCAGGAAATAGAGGCAGGTGCCGGCCAGCAAAAAGGCCATGACCCGCTCCAGGCTTTGCATCCAGGCTCCGGGGCGCGGCATGAGGCGCACGAGCCGTGGCCAGATGGCCAGCACGCCGTAGGGCGAGGCCATGCCCAGGCCAATGGCGGTGAACACGGTCATGATGACGTGCTGGGGCTGGAGCAGGGTCCAGGCCAGCACGCCGCCCAGAAACGGGCCGCTGCACGGCGTGGCCAGCAGCGTGGCCAGGGCGCCGGTCAAAAAGGCCCCGCGCCGGGTGTGGCCCCGGCCGCCGGAGGTGATCTTGAGATCGACCACAGGCAGATGGAACACCCCGAAAAGGCTCAGCGCCAGGGCGAACAGCACGACGGCGGCCACGATGGCCAGGGCCGGCGACTGGAACATCTCGCCCCAGGCCATGCCGAAGGCCCCGAGGATGAGGCTCAGGCACAGGAAATAGGTGACGATGCCCAGGGCGAAAAAGAAATTGTGCTCGCGCAGGATGCGCCGCCGTTCCTGACGGCCCTCCTCGCCGCTGATGGCCAGAAGCCCGGAAAGCTTGAGGCTCACCACGGGCAGCACGCAGGGCATGAAGTTGAGCACAAAGCCGGCGGCAAAGGCCAGCAAGGCCGCCTTGAGCAGTCCGCCGACCTCCAGGGCCGGGGTGAAGGACCGGGGGGCAAGCTTGGGCGTTTCCGGGGCCGGGGCGGCAGGGGCGGCCGGGGGCGTCGGATGCAGGGAGGCGGTCAGCCCCGGGTCCGGGCAGGCGGTCAGGGGCGAGGCCAGGGAGGCGTTGCGCAAAGCCAGATAGAGCGGCCACCAGGGCTGGCCCTCGGCCGGCGGCAAGGAGGCCGGGTCCAGGCCGGCCAGGGGCAGGGACACGGACAAGGCCGATGGCCAACAGCTCGTGTCCGAGCAGGAAAAGACCCGCACCTCGCCGGCCAGCAACGGCGCGGCCGCCGCCTCGGCCGAAAGGGGCACGAAAATCGGGGTGCGGCCCTGGTAGACCAACACGGTCTTGTCCGGCTCCAAGGGATCGGGCGTGGGCGCGCCGGGCGGGAACAGCGCCGCCGCCGGAGCGCCCCCGGCGGCCAGGGCGGCCCGGGCCGATTGCCCGGACTCGGCCGGTCCCACGGCGTAGGCATGCCAGCCCGGGGCGGAAACCAGGGTCAGCACGGCCAGCATCGGGCCGGACGGATCGCCCTTGGGCAGGCGGTAGAGAGCGGTCTCCAGGACGGCGGGCAATTGCTCCTGGGACGCGGCGTCCGGGCCGTCGGCCGGCGGCGACGCCGAGGCGGCCGCCTCGGGCGCGGCGGCCGGGGCTGGCGACAGAGGCGACTCC
>JAEZEM010000226.1 GCA_023417745.1 Pseudomonadota bacterium | reverse complement strand
ATGGACGCCTCGGCCGGCGGCACGGAGCCGACGTCAATGGCGGCGGTCAACACGCGGTTGCCGCCGGCCTGGGCCTCATCGACCGCGAAACCGCCCCGCTGGCCCCACTGCAGCGGCACGGACGCGGGAGCCTCGATGCGCAGTTCTTGGCGTATATGCCCACTCAGGCCCAGGGCGAGGACGACGTCGAAGCCGAAGACGGCGGGCTTGCTGACGACATGCCGCCAGGTGCAATGCACGACGCTGCCAAGGCGTAGCTGGGGAAATTCGATGGTCGTCGTCTGGGAGGCCACGAAACCCGGCGTGTTCCGGGCGGCGGCGCTGGGGCGGGTGAAGATGTTTTCCGGCGGCACGTCGAGGCGCTGCCCGTCCGGCTGGAGCACCCAGGCTTCGAGCACCTCCAGGGTCGCGGCGGCGGGGTCGAAGGTGAAGGCCGCCGTGCCGTGGGCGGCCAGCAAATTTTCATCGACCAGGCGGATTTCCGAGGTCTGGGTCTCAACGAACGTCAGGTCGGCCGCAACAAGATAGTCGTTGCGCTGCAACCGATGGATTCCGTCGGGTAAGGCGGCCAGGGCGTTGCCCGCGAAAAGCGCCCATACCGCCCAAAGTGTAGCCCAGAATAAACGAATATTTCCCAAAAGGTTTGGGCACTTCACACGCATGCGTCTTCCTTGGGCATGACGAGGTTTCCAGTCCGCGCGCCCGGGTGACGTTCGAAACGGCTCCGGTGTCCTATTCCAGTTCCCGACAGATGGCCTCGCCAAGGCCCCCCGGCCGCATGGGCCGCCACCCCGACGTGGGCGACAGCGTGCGGTCCAGAAACTTGCCGTCCACCCCGACCCAGGCTGCCTGTTGCCGGATGATCCGGCTCTGGCCGCAGTCCAGGGTCACCCGCTCAATGGCGTAGGCCACGCCGGTGGGAAAACCCAGCTCGTGGGCGATTTCCAGCCCCTCGGCCACGTCGAACACCCTCTTTATTCGAAGCCGTAGCACCTCGCCCGAGACGCGCACCGAATGCCGGTCGTAGTAGAGCTCCACCGACCGGTCGTCATGGGCGGCCAGAAAACGCCAATCCGTGGCCTGGGCCGGCGGGCAGACGCCCAGAACGACAACCAGGGCCGAAAGCAGCAGCATCAGGCGCATCGCACACCTCCAGGAGACGGAAAACAACGGTTTCAGGCTATTAGCATTCTTATAGCCAGCCCTCAAGCCGGCAGTCGCCTCACATCCCGCCACATCCCCACATCCCTTTGACGCAGGGGCAAAAGGGCCTTATGACTCCCCCGGGGAGTCGGACAGGCTGTCGTCGCGGGCCGCAAGGCCCGGGGAGGAAAGTCCGGGCTCCACAGGGCAGGACGCTGGATAACGTCCAGCGGGAGCGATCCCGGGAGAGCGCCACAGAAAACAAACCGCCGGCGCATGCGCCGGTAAGGGTGAAACGGTGGGGTAAGAGCCCACCAGTTGCCGCGGCGACGCGGCAAGCTCGGCATGCCCCGTTCGGAGCAAGACCAAATAGGAAGGCGTTAAGGCTGGCCCGGCCGTGCCTTCGGGTAGGTTGCTTGAGGCCGTGAGTAATCGCGGTCCTAGAGGAATGATGGCCGCCCCGGTTTATCCGGGGAACAAAACCCGGCTTATCGGCCGACTCCCCCTTTTTTATCCACGCTTTAGCGCAAAGGATTCCCCGTGTCCCTGTGGACCGTGCTGCTTGCCGCCGGCTCTGGAACCCGTCTGGCCCAGGCCTCGGGCGGCGTCAAGAAACAGTTTCTCTCCGTTGGCGGCCGTCCGCTCTACTGGAAAGCCCTGACCGCCTTTGCCAAGTCCCCGGACGTGGCTGGGGTGGTCGTGGTTTTTGCGCCGGACGATCTGGCCGAGGCCGCCCGGGAACTGGCCGGCTTTCTCGACGTAAGCCACCCGGGCCTGCCGGTCTTGACCGCCGCTGGCGGGGCCAGACGCCAGGATTCCGTCAAAAACGGCCTCGACGCCCTGCCCCGCGAGGCGCGCCTAGTGCTGATCCACGACGCGGCCCGGCCCTTTGTCGACGCCGGCCTCATCGCCCGGGTGGCCGACGCCCTGGCCGCCGGACGCAAGGCCGTCATCCCGACCCTGCCCGTCACCGACACCGTCAAGCAGGTGAACGGCGACACAGTGCCCGCCACCCTGCCCCGCCATCGGCTTGCCGCCGTGCAAACGCCCCAGGGCTTCGACTTGGCCCTGCTGCGGGAAGCCTATGCCCACGCCGGACCGGATTTCGACGTCACCGACGACGCCAGCCTGGTCGAACACTTCGGCCAGCCCGTTTTCACCGTGCCCGGAGCGCCGCGCAACATGAAAATCACCCATCCCGAGGATCTGGTCAGCCTGGTCGAGGCGGTCGCGCCGCCCGTGCCCGTGACCGGCTACGGTTACGACGTGCACCGCTACGCCGATACGCGCAATCCCGGCAAACAGCCCCCTCGCCCCATGAAGCTCGGCGGCTATCCCATCCTCGGCGCGCCCGAGGTGCTGGCCCACTCCGACGGCGACGTGCTGCTCCATGCCCTGACCGACGCCGTGCTCGGCTGCGTGGCCGGCGGCGACATCGGCCGGCTTTTCCCGGACAGCAACCCGGATTTCGACAACATGGCCTCGGGCGTGTTCTTGAGCGAAGCCCTGCTGGCGGCCAAGGCCAAAGGCCTGACCATCACCCATGTGGATCTGACCATCATCGCCCAGATCCCCAAGATCAGCCCCCACGCCGAAGCCATCCGCCTCAACGTGGCCGCGCTTCTGGGGCTGGACAAAGGCCAAGTGAACCTCAAGGCCACCACCGAGGAAGGCCTGGGCTTTACCGGCGAGAAAAAAGGCATCAAAGCCGTCGCCTTGGTCACCGGCTGGCGACGCTCGTAATGCCTATTATAAAACATAACGACAGTTATGTTTTATAAATAGACAATCATATTAACACTTCATTCATTATGTAGTTTCACTTTGGCAATAGATAAGACGCTGGGCGTTGCCCAGTGCTGGGCTCTGCCCAGACCCGGCCGGGCGCTGCCCGGCGCCCGCCGGGGGGCTTAGCCCCCCGGCCCCCCAACCTGTGTTGCCCGTGGGCGTGAAAGGTTAATGGGACGGACAGTTACAACATTATTAAAGTAAAACTTGAACCATCTCCCCCCATGAAAAGTTTTTGGGGAAGGAGGGGGTCCAGGG
>JAEZEM010000224.1 GCA_023417745.1 Pseudomonadota bacterium | reverse complement strand
TCCTTCCTGAACCCTTGACTTGGGAGCGGCGTTTTGCCGGCGGCAGGGTCTGCCCTGCCGCCTTTGAAAAAACGCCCCCCAATCAGGGGGTCCGGGGGGGTTACCCCCCCGGCCGCCGGAGGCCTCTTCTCAAAAAATTACACCCCTTCGCGCAGCCATTCGGCGAAGTCGGAGAGTTCGCCGGGCCAGCCGGGGCTTAAGCGGATGGCCAGGAACTGGGCGTAGAGCGCGTCGAAGAAGCTGGTGCATTTTTCGATGAGGAACATTTTTTCGAGCACCTTGGCGTCGGGATCTTCGCCTTCCTCGCTGCGGGTGTCGATCTTGGGCGGCCGCAGGGCGTTTAGGGTGAAGTCGTCGGCCTTGACGGTCACGGTCCAGGTTTCGCCGTCCTGTTCGAAGCGGATAAGCGCCCGGTCCACGCGTTTGCCGCTTTTGACGCCCAGGCGGGCTTCGGCGAACTGGGCGTGGGGGCCGGAGACGGTGGCGGTTTCGGCTTCTTCGCCCACGCCGCCGCGCACGGAAATTTTCTGTTCCAGATAGACGTTGACTTCGGAGTCGTCGGGCAGCTTGAAGAGCCAGCCGCTTTTTTCGCTTTTAAACCAGAGCCAGGTCAGGAAGTCCTGTCCGAGCACCGGGTTTTTGGCTTCGGCCATCATCGAGTCCATATTTGCTCCATTCCGGTACGGTTCGTCTTTGCGGCCCCGGGCAAAGCCCCTTGCGGGGGGACCGGGGGGATCATCCCCCCGGCGGGGTCCAGGGGCCGCGCCCCTGGCGGAGAGGTCAGGAGAGGCGGAGCCTCTCCTTTAACCGCCGAACTGGCTGGGTTCGAGGTGTTCGATGGCCAGGCCTTTTTCGACGCCGACGATGCGTTCGGCCAGGTAGGCCGGGGTCTGGGGTTCCAGGTGCATTTCGAAGGTGGCGGTGAAGTTGTCTTCGAAGAGTTCCTGGATCTTGCCGTTGGTGGTGCACAGCCAGATGACCTGGTCGATGGTGTTCCAGATGATTTCAAAGACGGCGGGGATGGGCAGGGCGCGGGACATAAGCGAAAGTTTGACGCGCTCGGCGATTTCCTTTTTGCGGTCCTTGGAGACGAAGACCTTGCCTTCGTCCTTCATCTGTTCCTTTTCGTGGTCGATGGCCAGGCGCAGGTGTTTTTTGAACACGGCCGGGGAGATGCGCCGGGTGTCCAGGCGCAGGGCAAAGGCCATGTAATGGCCTTTCTCCGGCGGCGAGCCGCGCCATTCGGTGTCGAGGTAGTCCTCGAAGGAGGTCCAGCCGAAGGAGCGTTCGTCGGCGGTGTTGTCGATGTCCACGAAGGCGTATTTCTTGAGCCGATCCGGCGCTTCGCGCAGGGCCTGCTTGTTCACTTCGCCCACGATGCGGTAGCGGGTGAATCCGCCGCTGGCGGCTAAAAGTCCCAAGGCGTCCTCCTTTTCGCGCCGCTTGGCCGGCGCGTCCTGGCGATGGGTTCCGGCAAGCTCATAGATCAATTCGCGGCGTCGCGCCAGGGGCGGGGCAGGGGCGTTCGAGGCCGGCGCGTCGGGCGGGTCAGGGGACAGTCGAGGGCGGCGCGTCGGGCGGCACAGCGGGCGGGGAGCGGCGCGGGTGGGGAGGAGAAACGGTTGGCAGTATAACGAGTTGGTCGATTTTGCCTTGGCCCGTCCTATGCAAGAGGGGATACAAACGGAGGTGTCGACCATGGCCGTATGGAACGTCAACCATAGCGACGGCAAGATGCGGTTCGGCTCGTACACCCGCAAGGCCACGACGCCCTCCGGGTGCAACGAGCCCTTTAAAAACGCCTACTGGTGTCCCAAGCGCAAGTGGTTTTCCAAGGAACCGTGCCCTTTCAGCAATCGTTTCGAGTGCATGAGCTTCGCCCGCCTGTGCGGCGGGGTGTAGCGAAAAAAGGACCGCCGCGCCGGATGGGCGCGGCCAACCAGCCGACATGCGGCCGGAACTGCCCGAGAGCGGGGGCGTTCCGGCCGCTTTTTTTGGGGAAATCGCGTCCGACAGCGGGGGATGACGGCCTGGGGGACGTATAAAACTGTCGGAGCTGCGGCAATAATGTCGGGGCAAGACGCGTTTTTGTCGCTTCAGGCGGCCCGGGCGAAACCGGCCGGGCCGCGCCGGCGACCATGCCGTCGCTTGCCGGTTCGGGAGAGGCCCAGGCGGGGCGGCCAGCGATTTCTGACAAAAAGGAAGGTTGGCCTTCTTTGGTCTGACCGATATACTTTCCGGATGTAACTTTTCGGGCTTCGGCCGCGACGTGCCGATGCAACGCCAGGGACGGCCGGTTTGGCTGCGGGCAAGCACGCAAGGACAGGGATTCTCCGCGATGACGACGAAGCACAATGGAAAACGGCCCTTGAAAACGCTGCGCTGGCTGGCGCTCGGGCTGGCCGTGGCGGTGGGCATCGGCTTTGGCTGGCGAGAATACGGCGTTTGCATGGCCCAGCCGGGCGGGCCGCCGCCGGGCGGACCTGGCGGCATGGGGCCGCAAGTCGTCTCGGTGACCACCGCGCCGGCCCGGGTCGGCACGGCGGCGGTGACGCTCGCCGGCATCGGCACGGTGACGCCGCTGCGTACGGTGACGGTCAAAAGCCGGGTGGACGGCGAACTGGTGGAGGTGCTTTTCGAGGAAGGCCAGCTCGTCAAGGAAGGCCAGCTTATCGCCCGCATCGATCCGCGCTCCTTTGTCGCCCAGCTCGACCAGTACCAGGGCCAGCTGGCCAAGGACATGGCGCTGCTGGAAAACGCCAAGGCCGACCTCACGCGCTACGACAACCTTTCGAAAAAAGACATGGTGGCCGGCCAGACCCGCGACACGCAAGCCTCGCTGGTGCGCCAATACGAGGCGGCCATCCGCACGGACAAGGCGCTTATCGACAACGCCAAGCTGCAAATCGAATACAGCCGCATCACCGCGCCGGTGACCGGCCGGGTGGGGCTGCGCAAGGTCGATCCCGGCAACATGATCAAGGCGGCCGATTCCACCGGCCTTTGCGTCATCACCCAGGTGTCGCCCATCAGCGTGCTCTTCACGCTGCCCGAGGACCAGCTGCCCCAGGTGACCACGCGGCTGCGGGCCGGCGAAAAGCTGCCGGTCGCGGCCTATGACCGGACCATGACCAAGCCCCTGGCCAAGGGAACGCTGGCCACCATAGACAACCAGATCGACACGGCCACCGGCACGGTCAAGCTGCGGGCGATCTTCGACAACGCCGACGAGGCGCTTTTCCCCAACCAGTTCGTCAACGCCGAGCTGTTGCTGGAAAATCGCGACGGCGTGATCCTCGTGCCGGCGGCGGCGGTGCAGCGCGGTCCCAAGGGCGCCAGGGTCTACGTGGTCGACGCCTCGGGCCTGGCCGCCTCGCGGCCGGTGACCGTGGGGTTGGCCGTGGGCCAGGACGTGGTCGTCGAGTCGGGTCTCAAAGCCGGCGACGTGGTCGTGGTCGAGGGGGCCGACCGGCTGCGCGACGGGTCCAAGGTCGAGGCCCGCAACCAGGGCGCGGGAAACCCGGCCAAACCATGAACCTGTCGCGTCCTTTCATCCTGCGGCCGGTGGCCACCACGCTCATCATGGTCGCGGTGGTGCTGGCCGGCATGACCGCCTATTTCCAGCTCCCGGTCTCGGCCCTGCCCCAGGTGGACTATCCCACCATCCAGGTGCGCACCTTCTACCCCGGGGGCAGCCCCGACGTCATGGCTTCGGCCGTAACCGCCCCGCTGGAGCGCCAGTTCGGCCAGATGCCGGGCCTGACCGAAATGACGTCCACCAGTTCGCCCGGAGCCTCGGTCGTCACCCTGCAATTCGCGCTGAGCCTCAGCCTCGACGTGGCCGAGCAGGAGGTCCAGGCGGCCATCAACACGGCCACCAGCCTGCTGCCCGATGATCTGCCCACGCCTCCGGTCTACAGCAAGGTCAACCCGGCCGACGCCCCCATTTTATCCCTGGCGCTGACTTCCGACGCCATGGAGCTGACGGCGGTGCAGGACCTGGCCGACACCCGTCTGGCCCAGAAGATCTCCCAGCTTTCCGGCGTGGGCCTGGTCAGCGTGGCCGGCGGCCAGCGGCCGGCCGTGCGCGTCGAGGTCAACCCCACGGCGCTGGCCGCCTACGGCATTGCCGTGGAGGACGTGCGGGCGGCCATCGCCGCGGCCAACGTCAACAAGGCCAAGGGCGGCTTCGACGGCCCGCGCCAGTCGTCGATTCTCGAAACCAACGACCAGCTCTTGACGGCCGACGAATACAAGCCGCTCATCGTCAGCTACCGCGACGGCCGGCCGGTGCGCCTGTCCGACGTGGCGAGCATCCGCACCGGCCCCGAAGACGTGCGCCAGGCCGCCTGGGTCAACGGCAAGCCGGCCATCGTGCTCAATATCCAGCGCCAGCCCGGGGCCAACGTTATCGCCGTGGTGGACCGGGTCAAGGCCATCCTGCCCCAGCTGCGCGCGGCCCTGCCGGCTGCTGTCGATCTGTCCGTCCTGACCGACCGCACCGTCACCATCCGGGCCTCCATCGACGACGTGCAGCTCGAGCTGCTCCTGGCCGTGATCCTGGTCGTCGGCGTCATCTATCTCTTTCTCCACGACGTGCCGGCCACGCTTATTCCGGGCACGGCCGTGCCGCTGTCGCTTATCGGCACCTTCGGCGTCATGTATCTCCTGGGCTACGGGCTTAATAACCTGACGCTCATGGCGCTCACCATCGCCACCGGCTTCGTGGTGGACGACGCCATCGTCATGATCGAAAACGTGGCCCGCCACGTGGAAGACGGCACGCCGCCCTTGCAGGCGGCTCTTAACGGCGCGGGCCAGATCGGCTTCACCATCCTGTCGCTGACCGTTTCCCTGGTGGCGGTCCTCATCCCGCTGCTGTTCATGGGCGATGTGGTGGGCCGGCTGTTTCGGGAATTCGCCGTGACCCTTGGCGTGGCCATTTTGCTTTCGGCCGTGGTGTCGCTCACGCTCACCCCCATGCTGTGCGCCCGGCTCCTTGGCCGCTCCGGGCATTCCGGGGGGGGCCTTGTCGCCCGGATCTTTGGCGCGGCCTTCGGGGCCATGACCGCCTTCTACGACCGCACCCTGGTCGTGGTCCTGCGCCATCAGGGCGCGACCTTGCTGGTGGCCCTGGGCACGGTGGTGGCCACGGTCTGGATGTACGCCGCCGTGCCCAAGGGCTTTTTCCCGGTCCAGGACACGGGCGGGCTGTCCGGGGTGTTCGAGGCCCCGGCCGCCGCGTCGTTTGCCGCCATGGGCGAGGCCCAGGCCGGGCTGTCGGAAATCCTGGGCGCCGATCCGGCCGTGGCTTCGGTTGCGATCTTCGTTGGCGTGGACGGCGTCAACCCCAGCCCCAATGTGGGCCGCATCGCCGTGGAACTCGTGCCCAAGGCGGCGCGCAAGGCCGACGCCGCCGGCATAGCCCGGCGGCTGGAAGCAAAAACCCGG
>JAEZEM010000112.1 GCA_023417745.1 Pseudomonadota bacterium | reverse complement strand
CCGTCCGTCGCCCCGGTCTTCCACAACGTCACCGGCCGCCCCGAGCCCGACGCCGCCAAGGGGCTCGACCTCATGTGCCGCCAGATGACCTCGCAAGTGCGCTGGATCGACACCCTGGCCGCCCTGTGGCAGGCCGGCGCGCGCACCTTTGTGGAGCTCGGCCCCAAGGGCGTGCTGACCAAGCTTTTAGCCGCCAATCTCAAGGAATGCGGCGAACCCTATACGGGCGTTTCCGTGGCCAAACCCGCCGACGCCGCCGCTTTGGAGGCCTGATCCCATGCGCGCCACTGCCATTTTGCGGGAACTGCTGGTCAGCTCCCTGGAAAACCAGGGCATCGCCTGGCCGGCCAAGACCACCATCGAGCCGCCCCGGGACAGGGCCCACGGCGATCTGGCCACCAACGTGGCCATGATGGCCTCCAAGGCGGCCAAGAAGCCGCCCCGAGAACTGGCCGAAGCCCTGCGCCAGACCCTGGCCGCCGATCCTCGGCTGGCCTCGGTCGAAGTCGCCGGCCCGGGCTTTCTCAATGTCGCCTTCACCCCGGCCTTCTGGCAGGAGACGGTTTGCGACGTGGCCAAGGCCGGCGACGGTTACGGCCTGCTCGACATCGGCCAGGGCGTGAAAATCCAGGTGGAATTCGTCTCGGCCAACCCCACCGGGCCGCTGCACATCGGCCACGGGCGCGGCGCGGCCGTGGGCGACAGCTTGGCCCGGGTGCTGCGGGCGGCAGGCTTCACCGTCGAGACCGAATACTACATCAACGACGCCGGCCGCCAGATGCGCATCCTGGGCATGTCCATCCTCTACCGCTACAAGGAACTCCTCGGCGAGCCCGTGACCGAGCCCGAAGACTACTACCGGGGCGAGTACGTCATTCCCCTGGCCCAGGACATGGCGGACGCCCACGGCCGCAAGCTTCTTGAGATGCCCGAGGCCGAAGCCACCGACATCTGCCGCCTGCACGGCGAACGCGAGATTCTGGCCGGCATCAAACAGGATCTGGAAGACTTCCGGGTCCACCACGACGTCTGGTTCCCGGAATCGACCCTGCTCGCGGCCGGGGCCGTGGACGCTGCGTTTAACGAACTTCGCGACAAGAAGCTGGCCTACGACCAGGACGGGGCCTTCTGGTTCGCCTCCACCGCCTTTGGCGACGACAAGGACCGGGTGCTGGTCAAGTCCGGCGGCGAACTGACCTACTTCGCCTCGGACATCGCCTACCACGCCGACAAGTTCCGCCGGGGCTTCGACGTGGTGGTGGACATCTGGGGGGCCGACCACCACGGCTACGTGCCGCGCATGAAGGCCTGCGTCTCAGCCTTGGGGCGCGATCCCGAGGCCAGCCTCAAGGTCATTTTGGTCCAGCTTGTCAATCTGCTCAAGGGCGGCGAACAGATCGCCATGTCCACCCGGGCCGGCAAGTTCGAGACCCTGGCCGACGTGGTCAAGGAAGTCGGAGCCGACTCCGCCCGCTTCATGTTCCTGTCGCGCAAATCCGACAGCCACCTGGACTTCGACCTTGACGCGGTCAAGGAGAAGTCCATGGACAACCCGGTCTACTACGTCCAGTACGCCCACGCCCGGGTGCGCTCGCTTTTTGCCAAGGCCGAAGAGCGCGGCTTGGCCGTGGCCGAGACCTCGCCGGAACTCCTGGCCTTACTCACCACCGACGAGGATCTGGAACTGCTCAAGCTCCTGGAGCAGTATCCCGACACCGTGGCCGCCGCCGCCCGGACGTTCTCGCCGCATCTGGTGAGCTTTTACCTGCGCGATCTGGCCGGACGCCTGCACCGCTACTACACCGTCAATCCGGTCCTGACCGCCGGGAGCGACGATCTGGCCTCGGCCCGGCTGCGACTTCTCGACGCCGTGGCCCAGACGATCAAAAACGGCCTGGACCTGCTTGGCGTCAGTGCGCCGGACAAGATGTAACCGACTTGACATTGCCTCGTGATCGGCGATTGTCGGCAGACGAGGAACTTTGCCCATGAAGCTTTTAAGCCGCTTAAACGCCACCCGCGAAAACGGGGGGCCGCGAAAATTCACCTTTGAGATCAGCATGTCCGGCGTGGTGTCCGTCGGCATCGTGGTCGTGCTTGGCATGTGCTGGGTGTTCATTCTCGGCATTCTGGTCGGCCGGGGCTACAAGCCCGAGACGGCTGTGCCGCAGATCGCCCAGATGATGCCGACCACCGAAGCCAAGCTGCCCGACGGCGAAGCCAAGGCCCCGCCTTCGGTGCTCAAGCCCGAGGATCTCCAGTTCATGGAGGACGTTCACAACCAGCCCGGAGCCGAAACGGCCGACGCCGCGCCGACCAAGACTCCGGCCGATCCCAAAAAGCCGGCCGCCCCGGCCAAGCCCCACGACCAGACCGAAGTGCGCCCCGTGGGCGGCGCGGCCGCCGGGGCTACGCCCCGTCCGATCACGCCGCCGACCTCCTCGGCCGCGCCCCGGGCGGCAGCCGTGGTTCCGCCGCCGGCCAAGCCGGCCGAAGCGCCCAAGGTCGATCCCAAATCGACCTTCGACAAAAAGGCCGGGACGCGCTATACCGCCACCTATCAGGTGGCCTCGTTCCCGGGCAAAGCCCAGGCCGAAACCCACATCAAGGATCTGGCCAAACGGGGGCTGACCGCCTCGGTGCGCGAGGCCAAATCCGGCAATACCGTGGTATTTCGGGTCACTGTCCAGTTCAAGGGGTCGGAAGCGGAAATCTCCGACTCCCTCAAGAAGAGCGGCGAAAAAGGCGCTATACTTCTCGGCAAAAAACCCTTATGAGGATTCCCCGCTTTCGCGGCAAATCAGAGTGTAAAGAGGACTGCCCATGCTTCCAGGCTCTTCCGTTCCCACCAAGGCGTTTTTCACCAAGGGCGTCGGCCGCCACAAGAACAAGCTGCAGTCGTTCGAGTTGGCCCTTCGCGAGGCCGGCATCGAAAAGCTGAACTTGGTTTACGTGTCGAGCATCTATCCGCCCCATTGCCAGCTGCTCACCCCCGAAGAAGGGGTCAAGCTGCTGAGCCCCGGGCAGATCACCTTCTGCGTCATGGCGCGCAACGCCACCGACGAAAAGAACCGCTTGGTCGGCTCTGCCGTGGGCATGGCCTTCCCGGCCGACAAGTCGAACTACGGCTACATCTCCGAGCACACCGGCTTTGGCTCTGAAGAGCAGGAGATCGGCGACTTTGCCGAGGATCTGGCCTCCACCATGCTGGCCACCACCCTGGGCATCGACTTCGACCCCGAGACCGCCTACGACGAGCGCCGCGAGACCTACCTCATGAGCGGCAAGATCATCGACTCGGCTTCCATGCCCTGCGTCACCACTGGTGAAACAGGCATGTGGACCACGACCATCTCGGCGGTGGTTTTCATCCCCTAGGCCCGTATGGGACTGACCGGGGCAACCCTCGCCTGCCAGCCGGCCGCGTCCATCCGGGGTTCCCGATGATGGACGCGGCTTTGCGCGCGGCGGTCATCCATGACCGCTTGCGTCCGCTTTTTCCCGATCTCCAGCCGGCCCTTGACCACCACAATGCCTACGAGCTGTTGGTGGCCACCGTATTGGCCGCCCAGTGCACCGATGCCCGGGTCAACACCGTCACGCCGGAATTCTTCCGCCGCTGGCCCGACCCCGCCGCCCTGGCCCTGGCCGCAGTCGGCGAGGTCGAAGCCGTGGTGCATTCCACCGGCTTTTTCCGGCAAAAGGCCAAGAACCTCGTGGCCGCCGCCAAGATTCTGGTCGAACGCCACGGCGACGAGATACCGGCCACCATGGCCGAGCTGACCGCCCTGCCCGGTGTGGCCAGAAAGACCGCCAACATCGTTTTGTCCAACGCCCTGGGCATCAACGTCGGCATCGCCGTGGACACCCACGTGCGCCGCCTGTCCTACCGCCTGGGCTTGACGACGTCGGAAAACCCGGTCATCATTGAAAAAGATTTAATGCCCCTGTTCGCCCCCGAGGCCTACGGCGAGATCAACCACCTGCTCGTCCTTTTCGGACGCGAGGTGTGCAAGGCTCGTCGGCCCCGGTGCGGCGATTGCGTGCTCAACGACGTCTGCCCCAAATGCGGGGTGTGACGCCTTTACGCCATGCCCGCCCGGGTCGCCGGCCCGCCGGTCCCGCCGCGGCGCGTTCCCGAGGTCTGCCATGCCGGCCACTGCCGCTTCCCCCCATGCCACCCGCGCCGACCGTCTGGTCCTTGCCGTCGTCTTTCTCGTTTCCGGCGCGTCGGCACTGGTCTTTGAAACCCTCTGGCTCCATCTGGCCGGGTTGACCTTTGGCGTCAGCGTCTATGCCAGCGCCCTGGTCCTTTCAAGCTTCATGGGCGGTCTGGCCCTGGGCAACGGGCTTATTTCCCGCTTTGGCCGCGACATCACCGACCCGGTGCGCTTTTACGCCGCCATGGAACTGCTGGTCGGCCTGTGGGGGCTGATGCTGGTCCTGGGCTTTCCCTGGCTTTCGGTCTGGTTGGGGGCGGTGCTCCATCCGGCCCTGGGCAACCCGGTGCTCCTCAATGTCCTGCGCTTTTCCTTCTCCTTCCTGCTGTTTCTGCTGCCGGCCACGGCCATGGGCGCGACCCTGCCGCTTCTGGTCAAGGCCCTGGCCTGGCGGCCCGGCGAATTCGGCAAGGCCCTGGGCCGTCTTTACGGCATCAATACCTTGGGGGCCTGCCTGGGGGCGCTGCTCGGCGAGATGGTGCTCATCGCGCCCCTGGGCCTGTCCGGCACGGGGCTGGTCGCTTGCGGCCTAAACCTCCTGGCCGCCGTGGGGGCGCTGACCATCGCCAAGCGTTTCCGGGACGAGCCGATCCGTGAGGACGAGCCGGTCAAAGCCGCGCCCGCGCGCCTGAGCCCTCGGGCCAAACGGCTCCTTATTGCCGGATTTTGCTGCGGCGCGGCCTTTCTGGCCCTGGAAGTGGTCTGGATGCGCTTGCTGCAACTGTTCGTGCGCTCCACCAGCCTGGCCTTTGCCGTCATGCTGGCCGTGATCCTGGCCGGCATCGGCCTTGGCGGCATGTTCGCCGGCTGGTGGTTGCGCCGCGAGGCCGACGGTCGACGCATCGCCGCGCCCCTGGCCCTGCTCACGGCAGCGGCCGCCCTGATCTCCTTTCGCGTCTTCGAGGCCGCCTCGGGCGTCAGCTTCGACGGTTACCAGACCGTCAATTGGCGCTATATCGCCATACTGTCCCTGACGTTGATGTTTCCGGCCGCTTTTGTCTCGGGCATCTTGTTTACGGCCCTGGGCGAAGCCTTCCACCGCGAGGTCGGCGACCGGGCGCGTTCGGCCGGCCTCATTGCCATGGCCAACACCCTGGGAGCCATGGCCGGACCGCTTGTCGGCGGCTTTGTCCTTATCCCGGCCCTGGGCATGGAAAAGACCCTGTTTGCCCTGTGCGCCCTGTACGCCCTGCCGGCGCTGCTGTGCACCGGCGCTCCCGCGCCCTGGCCATCGCTGCGGGTCAACCGTTTTCTCCAAGCTTCGGCCGCAACCTTTGTCCTCTTCCTGGCGCTCTTCCCCTTTGGCGTCATGCGCCAATACTTGAACAAGGCCTGCGCCGATTTCCTCAAGGACGGCGAAATCCTGGTCCGCACCGTCGAAGGCGTGACCGGGACGCTGCAATACCTGCGCAAGGATTATCTCGGCCAGCCCCTCTACTATCGTCTGGTCACCGACGGCTATTCCATGGCCTCCAACGACCGCAGCGCCCAGCGCTACATGCGGCTTTTCGCCTATTTCCCGGAAGCCGTGCTGCCTAATCCCAAATCCGCCCTGCTCATCTGCTTCGGCACCGGCTCCACGGCCACGGCCCTGGTGGAAGACAAGCGCCTGGAGCACATCGACGTGGTGGACATCTCCCGGGATGTCCTGACCGGCAGCCGGGTGGTCTACCCCCAGCCCGGAACCAATCCCCTGGACGATCCCCGGGTGACCTCCCATGTGGAGGACGGGCGCTTCTACCTCCTGGCCACGCCCAAAAAGTACGACATCATCACGGCCGAACCGCCGCCGCCCATGATGGCCGGCGTGGTCAACCTCTATTCCCGCGAATACTTCTCCCTCATGCGCGAACGCTTAAACGACGGCGGCATGGTCACCTACTGGCTGCCGGTCTTCGAGCTTTCGCCCGACGACGCCAAGGCTATCTTGAAGGCTTTCAGCGAAGTTTTCGACAATGTGTCCCTCTGGAACGGCGGCAATTTCAACTGGATGATGGTCGGCGTCAAAAAACCCAAGGGACCCAAGCCAGCCATGGATTTCCCGGCTCCGTGGAACACCTCGCCGACCGACGAAGGCCTGCGCCGCATCGCCGTGGAAAAGCCGGCCCAGCTCGGGGCGCTTTTTATGCTCGACGGCCAGGATCTGGCCAATTATCTCGGCGACGCCAAGCCGCTGACCGACAACTATCCCAAGCGGCTCACCGGCTATCCCGAGTCGCCCCAGGCCCAGCAGCGCGACCTGGCCATCCACAACGAACTGCTCAACGCCGAACTGTCCCGACAACGCTTCGCCACCTCGAAGCAGGCCGAACTGCTCTTTCCCCTGCCCGTCAAGGCCGAGGCCGAAGCCTGGTTCGAAACTCAGCAGATCATCAACATCTACCTCAGCATGATCCCGCCGCCGCCGCCTCTGCCGGCGGTCAATTACGTGCTCTCGGGCACCGACCTGACCGTGCTGCCGCTGTGGCTCATGAAGTCCGACGCCCAGAAGGTGGACATCGTCCAGAAGGCCCTGGCCGCCGGCATGCCGCCCTCGGCCGAGACCGAATTCCAGCTCGGCGTCAAAGCCCTGGCCGACCGCAACTACCTGCTGGCCGAAGCCAAGCTGCGACGCGCCCAGGATCTCGGCTACCCCAGCAATCTGGCCCCGGCCCGGGTCTATATCCTGTGCATGGCCGGGATGCTCTCCCAGGCCGAAGACCTGGCCAGACAGGCCTTCAAGGGCGGCCAGGCCAGCGCCTCGGCCCGATCCTACATGGAATGGCTGGCCCAGACGTTCGGGTTCACCAGTCCGTTTTGAGATAAAATAGAAGACGAAGATGCCTCCGGCGGCCGGGGGCCTGAGGCCCCCGGACCCCCCGATTGGGAAAAAGGGGTAGGTGATGTCGATCTTGTATCAGTTAGCGTGATCGGCGGACGGCGAAGCCATCGTATCATTCGATTTGACCGGGGCATGGGGCTTTCGGCTATTTTGCGGCAAATCGCAAGGAGTAAGCTCATGCCCACTACCCTTGATTGCCGTGGTCTGGCCTGTCCCGGCCCGGTCCTTCGCTGCAAGGAATGCGTCGAAAAAGACGCCCCCGATACTCTCGCCGTCACCGTAGACAACGAAGCGGCCCGGGAAAACGTCACCCGCTTTTTGACCATGCGCGGTTACGCCGTCAGCGTGGCCGAGATCGGGAACGGCGTCTTTATCCTGACCGCCACGGCCGGCGCAGCGCCCGCTGCCGAGCCTGAAGCCACACCGGCCGCCACGGCCGAAACCGGCAGCCGCACCGTCGTTTTCATCACCGCCGACGTCATCGGCCGGGGCGACGACACGCTTGGGGCCAAGCTCATGGTCAACTTCGTCGGCACCCTGCCGGAACTGGGCGAACGCCTGTGGCGCATCATCCTGGTCAACGGCGGCGTGCGCCTGGCCGTGGCCGGCAGCCCGGTCATCGACAAGCTCAAGGCCCTGGAACACGCTGGGGTGTCCATTCTGGTCTGCGGCACCTGCCTGGACTTTTACGGCATTTTAGACAAGAAAGAGGTCGGCCAGACCACCAATATGCTCGATGTGGTCACAAGCCTCGATCTGGCCGATAAAATAGTACAAATCTGACGAAGAGCCGTTGACGATCGGGCCGCCCGTCAGGGCGGCCCGCCCAGAGCGGCCGCCCTGGCTTGCAAGGGACAGGCGAAGCGTCGGAGCCCCAGGATGTACCCATGGCTGACGCGTCATTGCCCACGTTTTTCCTGCCGGCCGAACGTCTCGAACAGACGGCCATCGACACCATCGCCCAGGAGATTGCCCGGTCCCCCTCGGCCCTGACCCTGGGGGCCATCCCCCTGGCCGTGATCATCCTCAACGACACGCGCCAGATCGTCTACGCCAACGCCCGTTTCCTGGCCATGACCGGGAAGACCGACATCAGCCAGATTCTTGGCCGGCGCATCGGCGAGGCCCTTGGCTGCGAGCATGCCGATGAGACCCTCGGCGGATGCGGCACCACCCGGTTTTGCCAATACTGCGGCGCGGCCCAGGCCATCATCAAAAGCCTCGAAGGCGCGAGCAGCACCCAGGAATGCGCCATCAACCGCGTGTCGGCCACCACGCTCGACGCGCTCAATCTCCAGGTCTGGGCCGTGCCCATGGAGATCGAAGGCCACAAGCTGGTGCTCAACTCCGTGTTGGACATCGCCCACGAAAAGGCCCTGCACGGCTTCGAACGCATCTTTTTCCACGACATCATCAACGCCGTCACCGGCATCAAGGGCATAAGCGATCTGCTGTCCCTGGAATTGCCTGACGGATACGCCCGGGAACTCGAACTCCTGCGTCGCGCCATCGAGGATTTGCAAGACATCGTCGATACCCAGCGCGACTTCCTCACCGTCGAGGCCAAGGAGTACCGCCAAAACTTCACCCGCCTCCAGGCTCTTGACATTCTTAACTATCTCTCCTCCTATGGCCAGTCTTTCAACCATGGCCGCAGCCGCCGCATTGAGGTCGATCCGCAAGCGGTCGCCACGGTTTTTTCCTCGGATTTGCGCATCATTCAGCGCATCATGGTCAACATGCTCAAAAACGCCCTGGAAGCGACCAGCCCTGGCCAAACGGTGACCCTGGGAGCCGACAAGACCGCCCGGGGAGGCGTCCGGCTGTGGGTCGCCAACCCCGGCGTGATGCCCGAGGAGGTGCAACTGCGCCTGTTCGAGAAGGGGTTCTCCACCAAGGGCGAGGGCCGGGGGCTTGGGACCTACAGTATGCGTCTTTTTGCCTGCCAGTGCCTGGGCGGCGAAATCGTTTGCACTTCCACCGCCAAAGAGGGCACACGCTTTGCCCTCGAACTGCCGGCCTGACGCCATGGACACGACGGATTCGCGGCAAACGCGCATCAACAAGGCCCTGGCCTCGGCCGGGGTATGCTCCAGACGACACGCCGACGCCCTGATCGCCGCCGGACGGGTCACGGTCAACGGGGCCGTGGTCACCGAGGCCGGACTTCGCATCGATCCCGCCCGCGACGCCCTGGCCGTGGACGGCGCGCCGATCAATCTGGCTGTGGAAAGGCCGGTGACCCTGGCGCTGCACAAAAAACCGGGCGTGGTGACCACGGCCAGCGACCCCGAAGGCCGGCCCACGGTCTTTGACGGCCTGCCCGAGGCCTGGCGCGGGACACGCCTTTTCCCGGTCGGGCGGCTGGACTTTTTTTCCGAAGGCTTGATTTTGCTCACCACCGACGGCGAACTGGCCCTGCGCCTGACCCATCCGCGCTGGCACGTGCCCAAGCGCTACCGGGTCACCGTGCGCGGCCGGGTGACCCCGGACATGCTTGGCATTATGGCCCGGGGCATGCGGCTGGCCGAGGGCGAGCGCCTGGCCCCGGTGGCCGCCCGATTGCTCGAGGGGCCGGCCCAGGACCGCGCCGTGCTCGAAATGGAACTCCATCAGGGGGTCAACCGCCAGATCCGGCGCATGTGCCGCGATTTGGGCCTGACCGTGCTGCGCTTAGCCCGGGTCAGCCAAGGTCCGGTGGCGCTGGGCGACTTGCCGCCCGGGGCCTGCCGCGAACTGACTTCGGCCGAACTGGCCGCCCTGCGCCAATCCGTCGGGTTGGACGATGCGGATACCGCACCGACCCTGCCCAAGCCTCGGCCGACAGCCGGGGGCGAGAGGAAGCACCCGCCTCGTCCGGCCCATCCGCCTCGGGGCGGCGACAATCGGCCGGAAACCGTGGCCGGCGGCGGCACAAGACCTGGGACTGGACAAGGACGGAGTGAACAGCATGCGCCGCGCCACGCCCGCCCTACCCGACGTCGTGGCCAATCCTCATAATTTCTACTTGCTGTTCAGTCGAAGAAGCCCTGCGCTTCATAAAAAAACCGCCCGGACATCAGCCCGGGCGGTTTTGTTGTCAGCGGCAACGGCCAAAGACGCTGCTGCCTTGGATCGGCCTCAGGCCTCGGGCAAGCCGCCCAGGAAGGCGGCTACGGCCTGCCGGGCTATGACGCCTGTGGCTGAAGATGGCGGCGTGGTTCCAGGCCGGCCTTCATCGCCGCGTCTCCCCGGCTTCGCCCGGCCGGCCCAGGCGACGGATGAGCTCCCGGCCGGTGGCCTCGGGCCGGGCTTCCACCCGCCGGTACTCCCGACAATCCGGGGTACGGGCCAGCAGACCGCCGTCGCACAGCATCCGGCGCAGCAGCACGGCGTCGCCAAAGGTGTGGCAGGCTTCCAGACAAGCGTTGACCTGGCTTTCGGTCATGATCCGCCGGGCCGGCAGCCGGGACCACAGGAGCCACAAGATCACTTGCTGCTCGCTCCACTTGCCGGGCCAGCGCACCAGACGACCATCCGCGTCGAAGTGGCGCAGAAGCCGGCGCAACCGGGCGTAATCCACGACTTCAGGCGGCGCGGCCGGAGTGACGGGCGCGTCGAGGCGGGCCTTGGCCTGGGCGTTGGCCCGGAAGTGCTGGAAGTTGCGGCAGCCGGCGGCCCGGGCCAGGATGTTGAGCATCTCGACATGGCCGGGCGTGGCCTCGGCGTCGACGAGGTTGCCGCGCACGGCCTTGGCCAGGGCGGAGATGTCGTCCACGGAAAAAGGAAATGCTTCGCGTGACATCGCTTATCCTTGCAAGCGTGCCTCTCCGGAAAGGAGGATGTCGGTGGTCGCCGGCTTCCGACGCGGCACGGGATAAGGTGTCGGTGCGGAATGGAAAAATGCGGCAGGTTTAGCTCCCCTTGCGGGGCGGCGACGCCTGGGTGAACTGCCGACCGGTTCGGGGCTTACGACAGCCGGCCCGGCCTTGGCAAGCAAAAAACCGCCGCGACCTGTCCGGTCGCGGCGGTTTGCGTTCGTATGAGGGACAGACAAAATTCGCCGTAGCGGGAAGCCTCCGGCGGCCAGGGCTTTGCCCTGGACCCACCAGGGGGATCATCCCCCCGGACCCCTGCATGGACGAAATCCGCTTAGAACATGTCCTTTTCGGATTCGCTGATGGTGGCCTCGATGACGTCCTGCAATTCCTTGGGCAGGCCCATGATGTCCACGTTGAGGAAGCCCCGGACGATGGTGGAGGTGGCCTCCTCCTCGTCG
>JAEZEM010000095.1 GCA_023417745.1 Pseudomonadota bacterium | reverse complement strand
AATCCGGCCCTGCACCGGCCGCCCCAGGGCGACGCGCCGCCGCCGCCGGCCATGCGGGCGGCGCTCATCCTCTCGGGCCTGGGCGTGAGCCTGGCCCATGGCTCCAACGACGGCCAGAAGGGGGTGGGCCTTATCATGCTCATCCTCATCGGCATCCTGCCCGGAGTCTATTCCCTGGACGCCGACCTGTCGGCCCGGGAGACGGCGGCGGTGCGCCAGGCGGCGGCCCGGTTCACCGATTATTTCGACGCCCATCGGCTGGAGATCGACAAGGACTATGCGAGCGGCACGATCCGGGAGCTGCCCGAGAAGACCTCGGCCGTGAGCTGCGACGTGCGCGGGGCCGTGGCCGCCTCGGAAGCCATTCAGCGCCAATTGGCTCTTTATGATTCCATCGCCGCCATCCCGGCCGGGGAGCGCTGGGGACTGCGCACCGACATCCTGTGCCTGGACGACGCTGCCCGGATCATGCAGGGGCTTTCCGGCAGCGCCGCCGAGCGGAGCGAGATTGAGCAACTGCGCCAGACCCTGCGCCGGCCCACGGAATATGCCCCGAGCTGGGTCATCATGGCCGTGTC
Organism: Pseudomonadota bacterium; assembly: GCA_023417745.1. Classification (GTDB taxonomy): domain Bacteria; phylum Desulfobacterota; class Desulfovibrionia; order Desulfovibrionales; family Desulfovibrionaceae; genus Solidesulfovibrio. Next base: position 1,927 of record JAEZEM010000095.1, on the reverse strand, counting down.
CCTGGCCCTTGGCGTCGGCACCATGGTCGGCTGGAAGCGCATCGTCGTCACCATCGGCGAGAAGATCGGCAAGACCAAGCTCAGTTACGCCCAGGGCGCCTCGGCCCAGATCGTGGCCATGGCCACCATCGGCCTGGCTGATGGCCTGGGGCTGCCGGTGTCCACCACCCATGTGCTGTCCTCGGGCGTGGCCGGGACCATGGCCGCCCACAAAAGCGGCCTGCAGATGCGCACCCTGCGTTCCATCGCCATGGCCTGGGTGTTCACCCTGCCGGCGGCCATGCTGCTGGGGGCCGGATTCTTCTTTCTCTTCACGGCCTGGCTGTAGGGCGGACGTCTTCGAGCCTTGACGCTTCCGGCGACTCCTGCAGCGGCCGGCCGGACTTGCCCGAAACCCGAATTGCGCCTAGTGTCGCGTCCTTGAAAAGCGCCGAGGCCGTTTCGACGGCAATACATGAAAAAAACCATTATGTTTTCTTAAAAAATACTATCGTATTTTTTAAGGGACGCGACGCCAGATAAGCGCCTGGCCGGCTTGGCCGCGCCGCAATCGGACGTTCCCCTATGCTGCTCTACATCCACGTGCCCTTTTGCCGGAGCAAGTGCCGGTACTGCGCCTTTGTCTCGCGTCCCCTCGACATGGCCGAGGTGGAGGTCTACGCCACGGCCCTGCCGCTGGAGATCCGGCATTTCGGCAAGAAACTCGGCCGGCCCAAGGTCGAGACCATCTATTTCGGCGGCGGCACCCCCACGCTTTTGCCGCCCTGGGCGCTGTCGCGCATCCTGCCGGAAATCACGCGCCATTTCGACGTGCATCCGGCCGTGGAATGGACGTTTGAGGGCAATCCCGACTCGGCCCTGGACCAGCAGTACCTGAACATCCTGGCCGGGGCCGGCGTCAACCGCCTGAGCCTTGGGGTGCAGAGCTTTTCCGACGCCATGCTCAAGACTCTGGGCCGGCCCCACGACGCCAAAACGGCCCAGGCGGCCTTCGAGGCGGCTCGCAAGGCGGGGTTCGCCAACATCAGCCTGGACCTCATCTGGGGTCTGCCCGGCCAGCGCGAGTCGAGCTGGATGGAGGACTTAAAGGCGGCCGTGCGCCTGCGGCCGGAGCATCTGTCCTGCTACGGCCTGACCCTGGAGCCGGGCACGCCCCTGGCCGCTTCGGCCGAGGCTGGCGAGCTGGAGTTGCCGCCCGACGGCGAGCAGGGCCGCATGTACATCCACGGGGCGGAGTTTCTGGAGGAGCAGGGTTACCTGCAATACGAGATTTCGAATTACGCCCGCATGGGTTTCCAAAGCCGCCACAATTCGGGCTACTGGGAAGGTCGGGACTATCTGGGGCTGGGGCCGGGGGCGGTTTCCACCGTGGCCGGGGTGCGCCATGAAAATCCCCGCGACGTCCGTGACTGGGCTGTTCAGGCCAAGGTCGGTCGCTGCGGCGCGGGCGGGGTGGCGCTGACGCGGGAGGAACGCATCCGCGAGCTGGTCATGCTGTCGCTGCGAACGGCCAAGGGGCTTCGGCTCGGACTTTATAAGAGGCTGACCGGAATTGATTTTCTCAAGGAAAACGAAGCGCTGATAACCGCCTTGCGGCAAAAGGAACTGGTGCGCCTGAGCGCCGGGCATCTGCGGTTGACCAAGAACGGCTTTCTGGTCAGCAACCTCATCCTGGAGCGCCTGCGATTCTGACGGTTGCGTCGCGCCCCCGCCTTTCCCTCGCCCGAATTTCTTCTCGCCACTCCCGCCCAGCGCAACAACCCCGCCCCCCCCCTCAAACCCATTCGGGGGGTCCGGGGGCGGTATGAACCGGGTACATAGTTGACAGAAGAGACCGGGTACATGGTTGACACTTATGGGCAGAGGAGGAATCTCCGATGCCCTGGAAAAAGGTCAACGTTATGGAAGAACGCGCCCGGTTTATCAT
>JAEZEM010000040.1 GCA_023417745.1 Pseudomonadota bacterium | reverse complement strand
ACAACCGCATCGCCATCGTCCTGCGCAAACTGCGCAAGTACGACATCGCCGAACGCTATTTCATGCGCGCGGCCGAATTCGCCAAGTCCGACCCCAACCTCTATTTCAACCTGGGCCGGCTCTATGTCGACTGGGAACGCTGGGACAAGGCCGAAAAATCCTCGCGCCTGGCCCTGCGCCTGTCGCCGGAGTTCGTCGAAGCCAAAAAGCTCCTCAACTACGCCCTTAAAAAGCAGGGCAAGGAGCCCGAGACCGCCTAGCCAGGTCAGGCCGGCCGGCAACCCGACCAGCCCTGTTCCCGAATTTTCCAAACAATGAAACGGCGCACCGGTCAACGGCGCGCCGTTTTTTTCGGCGTAAGCAGCATCTTCACTCGAAGCGCTGGCTCGAAGCGCAACCCGGGCTGGCGAGCCGCATCGAACGCGGCCACCGGTCCCGGGCCGACCAACCGGTCGGCCTGGGACCCTCGCTTTTGCGGCCCAGGGCGTAAGGCCATGGGCCGCGACTCAGGTTCTCCTCATCCCCGCGCCCGGCGCACGGCCACGGTCTCGCCGCCAATGCCCCAGCTGTCGCAATCGACTTCCTCGATGATGACAAAGGTGGTTTGCGGGTTCTTGCCCATGACGTCGCGCAGGATGTTGGTGACGCCTTCGATGACCTTGGCTTTCTGCTCGGCGGTGGCGCTGTCGCGGGTGATCTTGATATTGACCAGGGGCATGGGGGTTCTCCTTTGGGGATCAGGCCGGGCCGAACGCGGCGGCCGCCAAGGCCGAGGCCTCTTCCAGCCAGCCCCGGCGCTGTCCCGAACTGCTCGTGACAAGGGTTTCGAACAGGCGGCGGCGCACGTCGGCCACACCGCACAGGCCAAAGACGCAGTCCTTCCAGATGCGTTCCAGGGGATCGCCAAAGACCTCGCGTTCCCTCTGGGCCGCCGTGTTGGAGGTGTTAAGGACAACGGCCGTACGGGCGGCCAGCAAGCCGCGCGGCACGCCCTCGCCGCCGTCGCCTTCCAGGAACTCGTAGGCTAGGCCAGGCCGCATGACCCGGTCCACCCAGCCGACCAGCACGGCCGGCGGCATGCCCCACCAGTTGGGATGGACGATGACGAAGCCCTCGGCCGCGGCCGCCTCCCGGCAGTGGCTGGCGATAAGCGGCGGCAGGGACGCGTCGCGGGGAATCTCGGCGGCCGGCAAAAGCGCCTCGAAGCCCTCGGCGTGGAGGTCGTGGAACCAGACCTCCACGCCGAGGTCGGTCAGCGTCTCGCAGACGACCCCAGCCAGGGCGTGGTTGAAACTGCCGGGACGGGGATGGGCCAGGATGACGCTGACCGCCATGGGTTACGCTCCTTCGCCGGGCTCGCCGGCGGTGTCCGGGCGATATTCCAGGATGTCGCCCGGCTGGCAGCCAAGAAAGGCGCAGATGGCCTCCAGGGTGGAGAAACGCACGGCCTTGGCCTTGCCGGTTTTGAGGATGGACAGGTTCTGGGCGGTGATGCCCACGGCTTCGGCCAGCTCCTTGGAGCTGACCTTGCGCCGCGCCAACATGACGTCGAGGTTGACGATGATCGCCATATGACCGGCCTATACCGTCAGGGCCGCTTCCTCGTCCAGTCGCCGGGCCTCGTCCATGACCCGGGCCATGACCAGGGCGAGGCTGGCCAAAAAGACGAGAGCCAGTTCCGTGGTTCCCACGCCCAGGCTCAGCATGTGCCGGCCAGGCGGGTTGGCGGCGGTGACGGCCAGGGAATGCAGCGGCGTGGCCAAGACCGAACACACGGCCCAGGCCATAAGCGACCTTGCCACGCCGCGAAAGGCCAGCACGGTGGCCAGGGAAAAGATGCTGCCTTGCCGGTAGAGGCCAAACAGCCGGCGCAGCCGCAAAAGCGCCACCATGAGCGCCCCGCCCGGAACCATGGCGGCCGCGAAACACAACAGCCGCACCCAGCCCGGCAAATCCGGGCCGGCGGCCAGGGCCGCCGCTTGCCGGGTCATGTCGGCGGGCAAAAGGTTGAAAGCGGCCCAGAACAGGGCGATCAGCGGCGCGACCGCCACGGCGGCGACTAGGCAAACGGTTTCGAGCCGCCCGGCCTGTCGGCGGATGCTGTCCAGATTGGTTTTGGTATGCATGGCGGACTCCGTTATTTGTCGGTCGACTGGGCCAGAGGCTGGGTCAGTTCGGCCAAGTCGGCCGCGAAATCCTTGTACAGCGCCTCGCGGCCCCGTACGCCGAAGGCCACGACGACGTCGCGCCCGCGCAGGGCCGAGAGGATCAGGGAACCAGACCTGGCGTCAAGCAGTCTCGCCTGATAGGCAAAGGACGTTTCCACGCTCCAGGCCGGCGGCAGGGCAATGTGCAGCCGGCCGGCCAGCGTCGCCACTTTCGCCAGAGCCACGCTGTCGACCCCGGCCGCCCGGGCGGCGGCCGCCAGTTCCGTGTCCGAGGCGTCGCGCCAGTCGCGCCCGCCAAGGGCCGTCACCAGCGGCCCGGCGTCCACGACTTCGGTCCCGGGCAGACCGGCGAAACGCGTTTCAATCAGGCCGCGCAGCCGGGCCGCCTTTTCGCCTCCGGCCTTGTCGGTCGCCTCGAAACCGCACCAGGTCAGCACGACGGTCTTGCCCAGGCCAACCCTTTGGCCAGCCATATTCCCGGCCACAAGGCTCGTGGCCGTGGACCTGGCGCAACCGCCGGCCAGGGCAACAAGCGACAACAGCAAACAGACTTTTTTCATGGCGTCTCTCCAGAATCGGTAACGGGCGGTTTCGGGACGAACGCCGGCCGACGTCGTCCCCTTGCTTCCATCCGTCCGGACAAGAACTCGATAAACAAGCTTTAATTATTGTTCAACAATAATTTTTGACTGTTTTTCACAGTCAGGCAGACAAATGCCGCCGCCCATGGAAAAAAAGCAAAAAATATCAGGCGAGAACATTCTGGAACGCGTAGTTCCCAGGCAGGAAACAGACATGAGCGAAGAAACGCGAAAAGACTGGAAGCGGCGGGTGTTGGCCGCCATGCGGCTAATGGAAGCCCGGCTCGACGAGGAGTTGTCGCTGCCCGACATCTCCGGGGCGGCCCATTTCTCGCCCTACCACTTCCACCGCATCTTTGTCGGCATGACCGGCGAGACTGTCGGGGCCTATCTGCGCCGGCTGCGCCTGGAGCGGGCCGCCCAGCGCCTGTGCTACGGCGACCAGCCAGTGACCACCGTCGCCCTGGACGCCGGCTTCGAGTCGCCCGAAGCCTTCACCCGGGCCTTTCGTGCCGCCTACGCCGTGTCGCCCTCGGCCTGGCGACAGGCCAGCCGGGAGCGCAAGGGGCCGCCCGAAACCCCCAAACATCTGCCCCCCAGAAAGGAGTTCGTCATTATGGAACTGGATGTCGTCATCAAAACCCTGCCGGCCATGAAAGTGGTCTGCGTACGCCACGTCGGCCCCTACGACCAGTGCGAACCGGCCTGGACCAGCCTTTGCACAAAGGCCGGCCCCCTTGGCCTTTTTGGCCCGGACACGAAGTTTATCGGCATCGGTCACGACGACCCGCAGATCACGTCGCCGGAGAAAATCCGCTACGACGCCTGCATGACCGTGCCCGACAGCTTCGCCGGCACGCCCGATCTGCCCGTGGCCACTATCGGCGGCCGGGACTACGCCAGCGCCGTGGTCAAGGGGCCGTACACAAACCTGGCCCCAGCCTACGCATGGCTGTGCGGCGTCTGGGGACCGGACTCCGGCCGGGAATTCGCCATGGAGCCGAGCATGGAAATCTACTTAAATGACCCCAAAACCACCCCGCCGAGCGAGCTGCTCACCGAAATCCTCGTCCCCGTCGGCCCGGCGCGGTAGCTATTTTGCGATGCCTCCGGCGGCCCCCCCATCCAAAGAAACGGCCCGGGACGCGAGTGCGTCCCGGGCCGTTTCTTTGGGGAGCAGGGAAAATACGATCAACCGCCGCCGAAGCCGGCCAAGCCCACGCCCGGGCGCGGCAGGATCACCTCGCCCTTGCCCATCTGGGAAAACATGGCCCGGGTGAGCTTGCCGGCCGGATCAAGATAAGCCGTCAGCGTAAACGGCACCATGGGGCCGCGCACCTTCTCCACCAGCGGATTGACGGCAATGAATCGCAAGTCCTGAAAAGCCAGGGCCGTGCCGTCCGGGGTGGCGGAAGCCGATTTGACCGGAAAATCCGTGAACCAGACATAATAGGAAAAAACCGGAGCCTGCTTGCCCAGCCGCTCCAACTCGTCGCGACCGGCCCGCTCGAAACGCCGCTCGGGCAAGAGCTTGTCCGGTTCGGAAAGCGTCAGCCCGGTCAGCACGTAGTCGTTGCCTTCCTCGGCGATGATCTTCCACCACAGGGGCGCGAAGGCGTCGGGCTGGGCCGTGACGCGCGTGGGGTTCTCGCCCCGGGCCACGAGCAGCTCCCGGGCATGGGCGGACACGGCCTGGCCCACGCCAAAGCCGATGGCCGGCCAGGCCAGCATGACAGCCAGCCCGGCCACGGCCAGCTTTTTGCCCGCCGCCGGGCGCAAGGCGGCGGCCACGGCCAGGCCGATCAGGGCCAGGGTGTAGATCGGATCAATGATGAAGACCGAGGGCATGGACACCCGGACATCGGAAAAAGGCAGGAAAACGCCTGTCCCGTAGGAAGTGATGCAATCGAGAAAAAGGTGGGATAAAACGCCTAAATAAAAAAGTACAAACAGCCGCGAGGCCTTCGCCCCCCCGGCGAATCGGGAAACGCACAGGGCCAAAAGCCAAGCCAAAAGCGCCCCGCCAAGCAGCGAATGGGTGTAGCCCCGGTGGTAGCGCATGTAGGCTTCTGCGCCAAAAAATGTAACGATATTATCGATATCCGGCATCCAGGCAGCCAGGGCCGAGAGGGGCACAAGGGCTCTTACGCCCGGGAACCGATCCTTGGCCGCCTGGCCTAAAAGCACGCCCGCCGTGATGTGGGTGACTGGATCCATACGACAACTTCCTCACGTTTCGAAGACGGATTTGGGGAGGATAGGGCTTTTTTCGCATTTGACAAGGATAGCCGCTGCGCTACAGTGCGCCCCGGCGCATTCGCGCCCAAATCACCCTTTTTTTTCGGAGCGATCATGGCAGACAAGTCGCCGGACACCAAGGAAATGCCGGCCGAGGGCGAATTCGCCGCGCTCATGGAGGCCTCTTTGGCCGAGCGCGGCGG
>JAEZEM010000517.1 GCA_023417745.1 Pseudomonadota bacterium | reverse complement strand
CCACGACGCGGGGTGGAGCAGACCGGTAGCTCATCGGGCTCATAACCCGAAGACCGTGGGTTCAAATCCCACCCCCGCAACCAGGAAGTCCAAGGGCTGACGCCAAAAGCGTCGGCCCTTTTTCTTTTTGATGCCCCCCTGACGCCCAGAAGAAGCAGACGGGCCAGGCCAATGTGGCGCATTCTCTAAGGTATCCACCCTGTTGCCCGAGGGGAAAGCGGGAATTGATCTTCCGGTCAATTCCCGCCCCCGCGCGAGGGGCTCCGTAAAATCGACGCCAACCACTCTTCGACGCTCACATTTCAACCCACGCCCCCGCGCAGGGGGCGACGAGGCCGGCGTGACCGACCTCACACTGGCTGCTGTTTCAATCCACGCCCCCGCGCAGGGGGCGACGCTCTGGCCGCAATAAGCGGCTGCCTTGTCAGGTTTGTTTCAATTCACGCCCCGCGCAGGGAGCGACCGCCGCCCAGCGCGCCCGACAACGGCGATCCCGGGTTTCAATCCACGCTCCCGCGCAGGTTGCGACTCGTGATCGCCTGCCGCTTACGGCCGCCCCGCTTCCCGCACGGTTTGCAGGCCGATGATCCCGCCGTCGCCGCCCAGCCGCACGGTGATCGCGCCGTTGTCCTTGGTGGCCAGCACCGGACAACCCAAACGCGCCAGAGCCTCGACGACTTTGGCGGAAGGATAGTGGCCGGCGTCGCCGCAGCTGGCGAGGGCAAGTTTCGGGGCCACGGCGGCGTAGAAGCGCCGGGACAGGCTGGAGCTGGAGCCGTGGTGGGGCAGGATAAGGACGTCGGCTTGCAGGTTTTGGCCGGAGGCGGCGAGTTTGCGCAGCACGGCGGTTTCGGCGTCGCCGGGGAAAAGAGCCAGGCCGCGGCCGTTTCGAGTCAGGCGCAAGATGAGTGAACCGTTGTTGTGGGACAGGTCCGCGTCCGGGCCGGGATGGAGGACGTCCAGGGCCAAGCCGTTTCCCAGATCGAGGCTGTCGCCGGCGGCCAGGGACCGGGTCGGGATCTGACGGCGGGCGACAACATCGGCCAGGGCCGGGCCGAGTTCGCCTTCGGGCGCGCCGCCGTTGTCGAGATAGGCTGCGACGGCGAAGCGGTCGAGGAGCGAGACATAACCTTTTATATGATCGCTGTGAGGGTGGCTGGCGATGGCCGTATCCAGGCGCGGCGGCTGGCCGTCGGCGAGAAAGGCCCCGACCACGGCCCGGCCGACGTCGAAGGAGCCGAACAGTCCCCCGGCGTCGATGAGCAACCGCCCGCCGCCGGGCACGGTCAGGGCCACGGACTGCCCCTGGCCCACGTCAAGGACGGTGACGACGACATCCAGGGAGAACGCTTCGACGCCGCGCGCCAGGTTTGGGCCGGTCAGCAGCAGCAGGCTCACGGCCAGGGCGGTCCTGGGCAGCGGTTTTTTGGAGGCCACGGCCAGGGCCAGGGCGGCCAGCAGGCCGTAGCAGCCGAGCAGTTCCGGGGCTGACGGGCGCAGCACGGCCCGGGCCGTCAGCAGCCCCTGCGCGTCCAGGGCGGCCAGAGCGCGCATGAGCCAGGCGCAGCAGTCGGCTCCGGCCGTGAGCAGGCCGTGGGCCAGGGCGTCCAGTCCGGGAACGGCGGCGGCCGCCGCGCCGCACAGGACCAGCGGCATGACCAGGCAGCCGAGGATGGGCAGCCACGCGAGGTTGATCCAGGGGGCGAAGGCGAAGTCGCCGAACAGCCGGGCAATGAGCGGCAACACGGCAGCTTCGGCGCAAAGGCTCGTCCAGAGGATGCCCAGGCCGCCGACGAGGATGGCCCGGGCCGGGGTTCCGTGTCCCGGCAGGCGGGAAGTCGCCCGGGCAAAGGGTGGCCAGAACAGGGCAATGCCGGCCACGGCCAGGGCCGAGAGCTGGAGGCTGGCGCTGTAGGCAACGAGAGGCGAGACAACAAGAAAGGCGGCCAGGGCCAGGAACAGGCCATCGAACAGGGCCTTGTCGCGCCCCGTGAGCAGCATAACGCCGAAGGCGGCGAACATGAGCGCGGCGCGCAAAAGCGATGGCGAACCGCCGCCGATCCAGCAGTAGGCGACGACCAGCGGCGCGGCGACCAGGACGATGAGCTTTTGGCGCGCCAAGCGCAGGTAGATGCGCGGGAAAAGCCGGCCCACGGCCAGCACCAGCGCAGCGGCCAGCCCCACGACATAGGCCACGTTCATGCCGGACAGGGCCAAAGTATGGGCCAGGGAGGCCCGGCGCACCAGATCAAGGTCGGTTTCGGTGAAACCGGATTTATCGTCGAAAAGCAGCGCCGCCACCATGGCCCGGCCGGCCGAGGCGGCGCTGTCGTTCGGCGAAGCGGCAGCCGGCGGAGCCAGGACGGCGGCCACTTGGTCCCGCAGAGCCTGCCGCCAGATGGCCAAGGAGTTGTCGCTGGCGGCCAGGCGCGTGAGGTCGCCACGCCCGCCCTTGGCATAGACGCGAAAAAACACGCCCTCCAGACGGCGCAGGAAGGCGAAGTCGGTGGTTCCGGGGTTGGCGAAGCCGGCGGTCGGGCGGATGCGGCCGGTGACGGACAGGATGTCGCCGGCAATGGGCGTGAAATCCGGGTGGTCGAAGGTGACGGCCAGCCGGCCGGGCAGCGGCGTGTCGGCGCAGTCCTGGCCGGACAGGCGCGTCTCGTCAAGGACCAGGGCCAGACGACGCCCTGGCCGGGGATCGACGCTGACGACGCGCCCAACAGCGGTGACGGATTTGGCGGCCAGGCACGGCGGCGCGTCGGGCGTTGCCGGCAGGGCCAGCCAGGCCGCGCCAAGGCCCAGGGCAAAGGCGGCGACCAGGGCCGCCAGCCCCGGCCGCATGCCGCGCCCCTTCACAAATTCAAGAGCATTTTTAACGTCAAAGAATTTTTGGGGATTTGTTGGCAACGAACCAGGACCAAGGCTCTTCGAGGAGCCGACGCGCGGGGTCAGGCCGCCCACGAAAAGGGCGAGCAGCGCCAGTCCCGCCAGGGCCGGCAACGGATATTCCAGCCCCAGGATGCCGCCGCCGTAAGCCAGCAGACAGGGCTGCCAGGGCAAAAGCGGCGGCACGCCCCGTCCGGCGTCGTCATGGGGCAGGTCGTGCGCCAAAATGTTGCGTCCCTGTCACGGTATGTTGCCCGGGATTGTAGAAAGCTTGGGCCACGGCGGCAAGGGCCTTTGGTCACGGCGACCGTTGCCTCGGCGGCCAGCCGTATCCGGCGTCGACGGGGCCGGGCCGGGTTTGTCCGGGCCGGCTTGTCACCGGCCCGGCTTGGGGATAATGCTGTGAACCAATCCCCGCGCCCGGCCGGGCGCGCCAAAGGAGCCTTCATGCACCGCCGCATTATCGCCCTGTGCCTTTTCGCCGGACTGGCCCTGGCCGGTTGTTCCCAGGTCAAACCCATCATGACGCCCCAGGAATTCGCCGCCAGTTGCAGCCAGGGCGCGGCCGGGGCCGACGCCGCTTGTTCGGCCAAGGTCTGCCAGGTCTACCAGGCCGTGGTCACGGACTATTACGAGAACATGGAAGGCTGCTACGCTGCCTGCAAGGACCGGGCGGCCTCCCTGGCAACCGGAGCCGGTCCGGCCTGTCTGGCCAAGATCAAGGCCGAAAAGGACCGGTGCATGGATTTTTGCAACCGCAAGTTCTACCGCTGCAACTGCGCCAAGTAGGGTCAGCCAAACGCCGCTTTGAGCGACGAAACCCCAGAGACAAGGAGTACACCATGGCGGTCAAGAAAATTCTCATGCTCGTCGGCGACTATGTCGAGGACTATGAAGTGATGGTCCCCTTTCAGATGCTGCTCATGGTCGGCCACGACGTCAAAGCCGTGTGCCCGGGCAAGAAGGCCGGCCAGACCGTGCGCACCGCGGTGCACGATTTCGAGGGCGACCAGACCTACAGCGAAAAGCCCGGCCACAACTTCGCGCTGAATTTCGACTTCGACGCCGTGGACCCGGCCGCCTTCGACGCCCTGGTCGTGCCCGGCGGACGCGCCCCGGAATACATTCGGTTAAATCCTCGGGTCATCGAAATCGTCAAGCATTTCGGGGCGACCAAAAAGCCCATCGCCGCCGTGTGCCATGGCCAGCAGGTGCTGGTCGCGGCCGACGTCATCGCCGGCTGCCAGTGCATGGCCTACCCGGCAGTGCAGCCCGACATCGAGCGGGCCGGAGCCACCTACGTTGCCCCCAACGAGACGTTCACCAACGCCGTGACCAGCGGCAACATCGTCACCGGCCCGGCCTGGCCGGCCCATCCGCAGTGGATACGCCAGTTCCTGAACCTGCTTGGCACGAAAATCGAAGCCTAGCGTCGTGTCTCTTAAAAAATACGAGGGTATTTTTTAAGAAAAATTAGCAGGTTACTTCATTACCCACGAAAAGCCCTCTGCGCTCTTCGCGGCCGCGACGCGAGACCCTGGTCTGCGCACCAACCGGCGGCAGCCTCGCCGGCCCTGATGGCCGCGAAGCTGTCGCCGCGTTTTGGCGACGGGCGGCGCGTCCCTGGAACACACGCTGGGCACTGACGAAAATTGTTTTTTTCGTGGGGCTGTTCCGCAAACAACCCAGGTGTTTTTTCAGGACGCGACGTCCGCCGCTCGCGGCGAACGCCCGGCCCGCCGGCCTGTCGTCGCGGACCGGCGCGCCGGTCCGGTCGGCGCGGCCCCAAATCCCCCCCTTTTTTCCACGGCGCAACGATGGTATAGCCCTGGGCGACCACCCGCCCGGCGGCGGCCCACCCGGCCCGCCGGCGCAACGAGGCGCTATGATCGACAAGACTAAACTGGATCGCCTGCGGCAACTCATCGGCGACTTTGCCGTCAACAAAGGAAAAGTGCTCCTGCTCGTTTCCTTTCTGCTCTTTATCGTCGCCGCCTACTACGTCATGGACTTCATCACCGAAGACAGTCTGGCGGTGAAGTACAAGAAGACCACGGCCCTGGTCGAGGAAGTGCAGGA
>JAEZEM010000400.1 GCA_023417745.1 Pseudomonadota bacterium | reverse complement strand
GCAAGGTGGTGCTGGAGGCCGTGTCGCGCGGCGAGGTGGACATCCTGGTCGGCACCCACCGTATCCTGTCTTCAGATGTGGCCATCCCCAACATCGGCCTGCTCATTCTCGACGAGGAGCAGCGTTTTGGCGTCAAGCACAAGGAACGCCTCAAGGCGTTTAAGAAAAACATCGATGCCCTGACGCTGACCGCCACGCCCATTCCGCGCACCCTGCAACTGTCCCTGTCCGGCGTGCGGGGCCTGTCCGTCATTGAGACGCCGCCGCCGGACCGCAAGACCGTGGACACGGCTCTGGTCGAGCGCGACGAGGGCTTTTTGCGCGAGGCGCTGCGCCGCGAACTTGAACGCCAGGGCCAGGTGTTCTGGGTCCACAATCGGGTTCAGGGCCTGGAGGACGTGACCGCCTACGTCAAGACCCTGGCCCCCGGAGCCAAGGTGGCCATGGCCCACGGCCAGATGTCGGAGACCGCCCTGGAAGAGGCCATGCACGGCTTCTGGCACGGCGAAACCGACATCCTCGTGTGCACCTCCATCATCGAATCCGGCCTGGATTTCCCCCGGGCCAACACCTTGATTGTGGACAACGCCCACATGTTCGGCCTGGGCCAGCTCTACCAGCTGCGCGGTCGGGTGGGGCGTTCGCCGCGCCAGGCCTATGCCTACTTCGTCGTGCCGAGCATCGAGAAGGTGCCGGAACTGGCCCGCAAACGTCTGCGCGTCATCCTCGACATGGACTACCTCGGGGCCGGCTTCCAGGTGGCCATGGAGGACCTGCGCCTGCGCGGGGCCGGCAACATCTTGGGCGAGGCCCAGTCCGGCCATATCGCCCGAATCGGCCTGGACATGTTCCTCGAAATGCTGGCCGAGGAAGTGCGGCGACTCAAGGGCGAGCCGCTCAAGGAGCGCATCGAGACCGAACTCACCCTGGGCATTGCCGCCCGCATCCCCGAGCGCTACGTGCCCGAGGCGTCCGATCGCCTGCGCCTGTATAAGGCCTTGTCCACGGCCAAGACCGAGGAGCGGCTGGCCGAGATCGCCGCCGAGATGCGCGACCGTTTTGGCCCGCCTCCGGTCGAGGTGGACAGTTTCCGGGCCGTTTTGGCCTTCAAGCAGGTGCTCGGACGCCTTGGCGCGACCAAGGCCGAGATCGCGCCCACGCGTCTGACCGTGGCTTTCGAAGCCGAGGGCGCGTCCGTTTCCACCGAACGCCTCGTCGCTTTCGTGGCCGCCCATCCGGCCGTACGCCTGCTCCCGCCAGGCAAAATCGTGCTGCCCCTTGACGCCGCCTTGCCCCTGCCCGAGGCCATCGCCGTCTGGTCCGGCGAACTGGCCGGCTTGGGCGAACTGGCCGGCTTGGGCGAAGAGGAGGGGGCATGACAAGGCGGCCAGGCCAGGGCCTGCGTCTGGCGGCCGCCCTGGTCTTGGTCCTTGCCTTGTGGGCCTGCGGCCGCGACACGGCCGACGAGCCGGGTGTGGTGGCCGTGGTCAACGGTTCGCCCATCCGGCTGGCCGAGCTGGAAATGCGGAACGATGTCAGCCGGATCAGTCAACCTGCTGCCGACAATCCGGCTGTCGAGGACCTGCGCGCCGGCCTTGGAGCTGCTCTGGCCGACGCGGTCGTTGCCCGGCTGGTGCGCCAGGAGCTTAAACGTCTGGGCCAGGCTCCCACGCCTGAGGAGTTGGACAAGGCCGAGGCGGCCGTGCGGGCCGATTATCCGGGCGAAGCCTTCGACCGCATGCTGCTTGAGGAGCACATTGATCTGCCCCGTTGGCGGGAGATGCTGGCCGACCGGCTGGCTTTGGAAAAATTTCGCCAGGACGTGCTGTTGCCCGGCCAGCGGGTGGGCGTGGCCGAGGCGGCCGCCTATTACAAGGAACATCAAGCCGCTTTTGCCCGGCCGGCCATGGTGACGCTTCGCGTGGTGTCCGGCCGCGACGCCGAGGCGGTCAAGGCGGCCCTGGTCGCAGCGCGCAAGGCCGGCTCAGGCGAGGCATCGCTTGGCGTGGAGACGGTGATGCCCGAAGCCGGGCTGCCCCAGGCCTGGCGCGACGCCCTGCGCGGCAAGAAGCCCGGCGAGGCGACCGCTCCCCTGGCCATGGGCCGCGAACATGTCGCCTTGGTGCTCGTGGAACGCACGCCCGCCGCCATGCCCGATCCGGCCAAGGCCTACGCCCGGGTCGAAGCTCGGCTCACCGAGGAAAAACTGGCCAAGGCCTTTGACGCCTGGCTGGCCAAGGCGCTCGGCCAGGCGACCATCCGGGTCAATGCCCGGTTGCTGCCGGCCGGGGCCATGCTGGCCCAGGTCGACGGCAAGGACGGCGACGGCGATATCGCCGCCGCCAAGGTGCAGGAAGAGGCCAGCGTCTATGTGGCCGGCGCGGCCCGCCGCGCCCTGGCGGCCCGCCCGTCGTCGGCCGCCTCGCCTGACGAGCCGCCGGTCTTCCCCTTGTCGGCCCCTCCCGAAGACAAGACGATCACCCCGGCCATTGCGCCTGCGCCGCCGGTTCAGGAACAGGGGGAGCGTCCGGTCGCGCCGCCGCCTGCGTCCACGCCGCCTTTAGCACCGTCCGGCTCGGCCGAGCCGGCGGTTGCCGGCGACGGCGGCACGGTGGCGGCCAGGGACGCGGCGTCCGCTGGCGCGCCGCCGCCTGCTCCAGCCGTTTCGGCCGAGTTGCCCGAGGGCGCGGGATCGCCGGCCCCGCCCGTGGCCGATGCCGCAAAGCCGGCTCAGGTCTCCGGGGTCACGTCCGCCGGCAACGCCGTCGCGGGCGTCGAGGCGTCCGGGGCCACCCCCGTGGCCGCGTCAGCCCAGTCTGCGTCGGCTGGCCAGACCGATTCGAAACCCGAGGGCCTGCAGCCTGAGGCTGGCGAGACCTCGGTCGGCGCTGCCGCCGGCCAGCCGTCCACCCCGACCATCGGTCCTGGCGAAGTCGAATTCACCGCCGTCAAGGCAAGCTGGATTTTGTACATAGTGGATGACGGACCGGAAGAACGCGTTTATCTCAAGCCCGGCAAGCCGCAACGGCTGGCCTATTCGCGACGGCTCTCCGTCCGGCTGGGCAGCCCGAGCCACGTGTCCTACCGGGCAGCGACCCGGGCCGAGACCATTGAGGTCGGCAAGAAGGAAAGTCGGGTCTTGGAATTTCCCTGAGGCCAGCCAACGGCCGATGGGCATGATTGCCTGGGGTTGCAAAAACGCGTATACGCCCCGGATGCGTGGTCGCGACGCTCTGGGAGGAGATCGGCGTGGCCTTGCGACGTTTCCGGGGCATCGCCGGACGGGCGCGGCGCGTCCTTCGCACGCGGCCGATTCAGCCCCATCCATGGAGGACATTTTGCCGCAAATCGCGAAATTTTTTGCTGTGTTGGCGCTCCTGGCGAGCCTGACCGCCCCGGCCGGAGCCGCCGAATTGGTGGATCGGGTCGTGGCCGTCGTCAATGGCAAGCTCATCACGCTCTTTGACGTCAACACCCGGTTGGCCGACATGGTCCAGCAGACCCAGGGCGTGGCGCTCAAACCGGACGATCCCCGCCTTGACGATCTGCGGCGGCAAGTGCTCGAAAGCATGATCACTGATCTGGTTATCGAAAGCGAGGCGACTAAGCTCAAGCTGACGGTATCGGAGACGGAAATTGACTCTCAGATCGAAGAGATCAAGAAAAAGAACAGTCTCACGCAACAGCAGTTCGTTACAGAACTGGCCAAGGAAGGCCTGACGCTCAAGCAGTTCCGCGACAAGTTGCGCGTGGACAGCATCAAGAAGCGTCTGCTCGGCTTCATGGTGCATCGCAAGGTGCTCGTCACCGACGACGAGATTCGCGATTACTACGAGAAGAACAAGGGCAGCTTGTCCGCCGCCAAATCCGTCCTGGGTCCCAAGGTCTCCGGCGGGCTTGGGTTCATCATGGTGCCGAACAAGAAGCAGGCCGAGGAATTGCGCGCTAAGATCAATTCCGGCGCCATGTCGTTTGCCGACGCGGCCAAGAAATTTTCCATCGGTCCCGGTCGCGACCAGGGCGGCGATCTCGGCGACGTGCAGGCCAAGGATCTGGCTCCGCAGCTTCGCAGCGCCCTTACCGCCGTGCCCCCCGGTCAGGTCAGCGAACCGGTCCTCCTCGACGGCAAAGCCGTGCTGCTCGTCCAACGGACGGCCTCGGCCCCGGCGGAAAAGCCGGCTGCCCCGGCTGCTCCGGCGGCTGCGGCCGGGTCGAATCCGTCCTACGAGGCGGCCAAGGATCAGATTCAGGAGCTGCTCTACAAGCAGAAGTTCGACAAACTCTTCCAGGAATACATCGACAATCTGCGGTCCAAGGCCGTCATCGAAGTCAAGCTGTAGAGCTTGCGATTGGTCCGCCGGGCGTCCTCCCGCTCCCGGCGTTACGGACTCAGAGGAGTTTTTCGTATGGATTTGCGTGAGATAGGGACGATGCTACGCGAGGAGCGGGAGCGGCAGGGACTCTCCCTCGACACGGTGTCGGACAAGACCAAGATATCACGATCCTGTCTTGCGGCCATTGAGGAGGGCAACGACAGTCTGTTGCCCCATCCGGTGTACGCTAAGGGATTTATTAAGAATTACGCGCGGTTGCTCGGTGTGGACCATGAGGAGTTCGCCGCGCGTCTGTCAACCGTTTACCAGGTCGAAGAACCGACGACGTTTCGGGATATTTCCCTGGCAACCGACATCCCCGACGATGCCTGCGGTTGCTCCGTGCCTTCGCCCGCTCCTCGGCCGCCGGTCATGCTCTGGCTGGCCGGAGCCGGGGTCGTCCTCGTCGTCCTGGCCCTGGGCTGGTATCTTTTTGCCCGGGTGTTCTCGGGTTCCGAACCGTCGGGCGAGGCCAAGCCGGCCGAAACGGCGGGCGTTGTCCCGACCCAGCCGGTTCCCGCGCCCGTGACCGAGCCCACGCCGTTCGTGCCGACTCCGGCTCCGGTCCAGACCGCGCCGACGCCGCCAGTGGCCGTGACGCCGACCGTGCCTCCGGCCGTGACCCCCACAGTGCCGCCGGTCGTGACGCCGGCTCCCGTCGAGACGCTCAAGCCCCAGTCGGAAACCGTCAAGACCGGCGCGCCTACGGCCGACGACAAGGCCACCCAGGACATCGCCGTCAGTGGTCCGGCCGGCTCGGCTCCGGCCGTGCCCGCCGCCCCGGAAACCCTGTCGGCTGCTCCGGTGTCGCCCACCGCCAAGAATTTCACCGTGGGCGACGCCGGCCCCCATGTCGTGACCATCGCCGCCAATGAACGCTGTTGGCTCCAGGCCGGAGCCGACGGCGGGGCCATGCACGAAACCATGCTCGAAAAGGGCGACACCTTCACCGGCCGCTTTGCCGACAACATGCTCGTGCGCCTGGGCAACGCCGGGGCGGTGGAAATCCATTTCGACAATAAGCTGTATCCGCTCCAGGCCGGCAAGGGATCGGTCAAGACGCTCAAGTTCGTGGCCAAAAAGACCGACCAGCCGACTGCGGCCAATGGCCAGGGACAGCCACAGGCAGTGCCCCAACCGGCCGCCCAGCCGACGCCCCAGCCGGCCGCTTCGCTGCCCGTCGCGCCTCCGGCCGTCGCCCCCACGCCCGGGCCGGCCACCGAGAACGCCGCCGGGGCCAAGGAAGTGGAGATCTACGGCCAGGACGGCAGCTGGGTCATCGTCAGTCCGGACAAGGGACCGTCCAAGGAAATCTATGTGAAAAAGGGCCAGCGCATCACCGTGCCCTTTGGCGAGAAGATTGAGATCAAGCTCGGCAACCCGAGCAGCGTGGTGTTTCGCTACAACGGCCAGGAAACGCCGGTGACCACCGAGAAGGGGGCCATCAAGACCATCCGGTTCCCGCAGTAGGGGAGCGTCTGGTCACGAGCGCCCGGCCTTGGCGACAGGAATGGAACGCGGCCTGTTCGTCCGAGAAAACAGGCTGACGGGCGCTTGGCAAGGCGCTGCGGACGCTGGCTGGCGTTTGCAGCGCCTTGCCAGCGCCGCCACGGTCGGACCAGGACGGCATGGAATATAGCGATCAGGTCCTCATATTGGCCGTCAAGCGGTTCCGGGAGATCGACGCCTGGGTGCGCCTGCTCTCGCCGACGCGGGGAGTCTATACGGCCTTTGCCTTCGGGGGGCTCAAAAGTCGCCGCCGGTTCCTGGGTTGCCTTGATCCGCTGAACCACGTCCAGTTCAAGGTGCGCCGCTCGGGCTATCGCGGCTACCATTGTCTGGCCGAGGGCAGGCTGCTTGATGCCCCAAGGCAGTTGAGAAGCCATCCCCAGCGTCTGGGCATGGCCGTCAACTGCCTGAAATTTTTCGAAGCCGCGCCGGTTGCTCCGGGGAGTTTCGCCGAAGCCTACGGCCTGATGCGCGCGATGCTTTCGACTCTGGACGCCGCCGAGGAACCGTCGCCGCTTTTTCCGCTCCTTTTCCGGGCGCGGATGACGTTTTTGCACGGCATGTTGCCGGCTTGCGGCCAATGCGCCGTCTGCGGCCAGCCCCTGGGCCAGACTGGGGCCGTGTGCCATGTGGAGGAGGGGCGGGTCGCCTGCCCCGACTGCCGCGCGGCCGCTTCGGGCGGCGTGCATGCCCGCCTTGGCGGCGAGGCGCTGGCGCTTCTGGCCTCGGCCGTGGAGCAGGGACCGGAGCAGTGGGCCGCCTGCCGACCCCATCCGGCCGCCGGCCGGGAATTTTCCCGGGCCGTGGATCTCCTAGTGCGCTACCACATGGGGCTGGCCTGGGAGCAGGGGGGATTCGTGCGGGCCTGATTTGGGGGCCGCCCGACGTTTTTTGCGGTCTGGACCGCGTCGTCGACTTGGCGCAGTCTACGCTGGGCCGGCGACCGGCCCGAACGATGGATTTTATCTGGCCGGGACGTCTTTTCGCGGGGCGCGGCGCTTGCGCCGGCCCGCCCCGTCGCCGCCGCTGCCCGGCCGGCGGCGAAACCTTGAAATCGGAGCGAGCATGTACTTTCAGGATGTCATTTTGACGCTGCAAAACTTCTGGGCCAAGTCCGGTTGCCTGGT
>JAEZEM010000210.1 GCA_023417745.1 Pseudomonadota bacterium | reverse complement strand
GCATGGACCAACGCTCGCTTATCCTGAGCCTCGCCATCGGCTCGTTCGTCTTTGCCGGCCTGCTCTACATTTTTCAGCGCAACAAACCCCGCGAACAGCGCATCCCGTTTTGGATCACGGCCAAGTGCCTCCAGGGGGCCGGCTCACTTTGCCTCTATTTCCTAAGTCCGACCCCGCCCGACTTCCCCATTATCGCCGCGCCCCTGCTCTTGACGGGATGCGCTTACGAATGCTGGGCACTCTTCGCCATTTGCGGCCATCCCGTCAGCCGGCGCACGCACCTCTGGACTGCCGGCATTATCCTTGTCCTTACCCTTGCCGCCGCCGGCCTGGGCCTCCAGTGGCGCATGGCCATGGTCCCGGCGATCCATGCGATTTTCTATGCCCTGCCCGCCTGGGCATTATTGGCTAACCAGAAACGGGAGCCGTCCCTGCGCGTCGTTCTTGGCGGCTGCTTCGTGTTGCTGGCCGCCGTGTTCACGACCCAAAGCGCCTTGGCTCTGGGCGGGCTGGCCCCTGTCGCCGCCATAGACGCCGTCATTCCGACGGCTGTTTACGTCATGCTCCTGGTCAGCGGATTTTCGCTGCTCCTTTTGGCCCAGCAAAAAAGCGACGACGAGTTGGAGCTTGCCCGGCGGTCCTTGCGCGAGCAGGACGCCCAATATCGCTTCATCGTGGACAACGCCCTGGAAGGCATCGTGGCCCTGGACAAGGACGGCCGCATCACGTTCTTGAACCAGCGCATGGCTGAAATGGTGGGCTACCAGACCGGAGAGGTGCTGGGGCGGCCGTATCTGGATTTTCTGGCCGAGGACCAGTTCGAGGATGCCGCGGCCAAACAGGCCGAGCGGACCCAGGGCCTCGACGGCGTCTACGAACGCTGCCTGCTGCGCAAGGACGGCGGCCGGAAATGGGTGCAGGTTTCGGCCCGAGCCGTGCTGGACGCCGCCGGCGGGTACGCCGGAGCGTTTTCCGTCATCATCGACATCGACGCCCGCAAGAAAACCGAGACGGCCCTGACGGCGTCCAACAAGCGCCTGGCCGAGCAAAGCCTCATGGACGGACTGACCGGCATCGCCAACCGCCGCCGCTTCGACGAAGCCCTGGCCCGGGAATACCGCCGCCATGCCCGAGGCGGCGCGCCGCTGTCCCTTGTCCTCATCGACATCGACCACTTCAAGGCCTTCAACGACTGCTACGGCCACATCCACGGCGACGCCTGCCTGCGTCAGGTGGCCGGGGTGCTGCGCCAAAACGTCACCCGGGCCGGCGATCTGGTCGCCCGCTACGGCGGCGAGGAGTTCGCCTGCATCCTGGCCGAGACCGACGCGCCGGCGGCGGCCGCCATGGCCGAACGCCTGCGGCAGGCCGTGGCCGCCCTGGACATCCCCCACGAGGCCTCGCCAACCTCCTGCCGCGTCACCATCAGTTGCGGCGCGGCCACGGCGCGTTGCCTGCCCGGCGGCTCGCCCCTGGAACTCCTGGCCCGGGCCGACGAACAACTCTACCGGGCCAAGGCTGCCGGACGCGATCAGGCCGCGGCCGAAAGCTGCGCAAACTGAAGCAAGGCGGCCTTTTTGGCGCAAAGACGCTGCTTGCCCCTTGTCCTGGCCTCGCCGGCCTTATAGGTTGTCGCCGCCCGACATCACTTCAGGAGGCCCCCATGACCACCATCGGCACGCCGCTGACCGCGTCCGCGACCAAGATATTGCTGCTGGGTTCCGGCGAACTCGGCAAGGAAGTGGCCATCGAAGCCCAGCGCCTGGGCGTCGAGGTCATCGCCGTGGACCGCTACCCCAATGCCCCGGCCATGCAGGTGGCCCATCGCCGCCATGTGGTCAGCATGCTCGACGCCGCGGCTCTTCGCTCCATCATCGAGGCCGAAAAGCCCGACTACATCGTGCCCGAGATCGAGGCCATCGCCACCGAGGAGCTCATCAAGCTCGAAGCCGAAGGTTATCCGGTCGTGCCCACGGCCCGGGCCGCCCGCCTGACCATGGACCGCGAGGGCATCCGCCGCCTGGCCGCCGAGGAGTTGGGCCTTGTCACCTCGCCCTACCGCTTCGCCGACACCCGGGAAGAATTCCTGGCCGCCTGCGACGCCGTGGGCTTTCCCTGCGTGGTCAAGCCCGTGATGTCGTCTTCGGGCAAGGGCCAAAGCGTGGCCCGGGACGCCGCCTCGGCCGAGGCTTCCTGGGACTACGCCCAGACGGCCGGCCGGGCCGGGGCCGGGCGGGTCATTGTCGAGGGATTCGTTGATTTCGACTACGAAATCACGCTGCTCACCGTTCGCCACGCCGGCGGCACGAGCTTTTGCGCCCCCATCGGCCATCGTCAGGAAAAGGGCGACTACCGCGAGTCCTGGCAGCCCCATCCCATGAACGAGGCCGCCCTGGCCAAGGCCCAGGCCATGGCCGGGGCCGTCACCGAGGCCCTGGGCGGGCGCGGCATCTTCGGCGTGGAGCTTTTTATCAAGGGCGACGCGGTCATCTTCTCGGAAGTTTCGCCCCGGCCCCACGACACCGGCATGGTGACGCTCATTTCCCAGGACCTCTCGGAATTCGCCCTGCACGTGCGGGCCATCCTGGGGCTGCCCATCCCGGCCATCCGCCTCTACGGCCCGGCCGCCTCCCGGGTCATCCTGGGCGAGGGCGACTCCACTTCGCCCCGCTTCGCCATTGATGCGGCGGCCCTGGCCGAGCCCGACACGGCCATCAAGCTTTTCGGCAAGCCCGAGCTCCACGGCACGCGCCGCCTGGGCGTGGCCCTAGCCCTGGGCCGGGACGTAGACGAGGCCAAGGCCAAGGCCATTGCCGCCGCTTCTCATGTGAAAGTGGAGTTGTAGGCACAAAAAAACGGCCAGGCCGGGGAAAGGCCCTCGGCCTGGCCGTGACGAGAAAGCGGGCACGGCCGTTTGGGACCGACGGGAAGCCGTCGCCTAGCCTGACGTCCCGCGCCGCAACCCAAAGGGCGCGGCGCGCAATGGTCCACGGCCCGCCCGGGTCAGCCCCGCAGGCCCTTCTTGACCGATTTGACCATCCGGCCAAAGGCCTTGTCCTTTTGCCGCCGCTGCCCCAGGGTCAGGGCGTTAAACGCCGCCTCCCGGCCAAGCCGGTCCCAGGCCTCCAGCCGCGAGGCGTCCAACTCGCCCGCTTTCACGGCCGCCCGCACGGCGCAGCCCGGCTCGCCCTCATGGCGGCAGTCGGCGAAACGACAGCCCCGAGCCAGGGCCTCGATGTCCCCGTAACCGCCAAGGCGGCCCTCGTCGTCGCCAAGAAGGCCCAGCTCGCGCATGCCCGGCGTGTCGATGAGCAGCGCCCCGCTTTCCAGCCGGACCATCTGGCGGCGGGTGGTCGTGTGCACGCCCTCCCCCGTGCCGCTGGTCGCCCGCACGGCAAAGGCCTCCCGGCCTAAAAGCCGGTTGACCAGGGTGGTCTTGCCCACCCCGGACGAGCCGAGCAGACAGCAGGTCACCCCCGGGGCGAGCAGGCCGGCTAGGGTATCCAGCCCTTCGCCGCTGGCGGCGCTGACGGCCAGGACCGGAGCCTTGGCCGTTTCCTCAAGCCGGGCCATCTGCACGGCCAGTTCCCCGGGCGAGGCCAGATCGGCCTTGGTGAGCAGCACCGCGGCGGCGACGCCGCCGGCCGCGGCCATGGCCAGATAGCGCTCCAGCCGCCGGGGGTTGTAGTCGTAACGACTGGCCTGGACCACAAACGCCAGGTCCACGCCGGCCGCGATGAGCTGACTGTCCGTGCCCGGGCCGGCGGCCTTGCGGCGCAGCACGGTGCGGCGCGGCAGCACGGCCTCGATGACCCGGGGGGCGTCCGCCCCGCGCACGGCCACGAAATCGCCGACGCAGGGCAGGTCCTCGCCGCAGCCGGCCTCATGGGCCAGCCGGCCGGCCAGCACGGCCGAGGTCTCGCCGGCCCGGTCCCAGACCCGGTACAGGCCGCGATCCACGGCCGAAACCCGGGCGATGTCGTTTATTTCCAAGCCCATGGCCAGGGCCTTATCCTCATGCCAAGCCGTAAAACCAAGCAAATGCATTTCCATGATCGTCTATCTCCAGGCGGGCCAGCCCGTCCGGCCGACCCGCCGTTGTTGTTGCACGGCGCAGCGATCCCGCGCCCCCAAAGGTCGCCGGCCAGGGCGGCCGGGCGACGCCTGAAGTCGCGTCGCCCCCCCGACCACTTTTCTCGTCGAGGGGGGCCGGGGGGGGTGCAACCGGGTACATAGTTGACACTTTGGACCGGGTACATCCCTGACACTTTTACCTAAGCAGTTTTTCCACTGGAACCACATGCTTGGGTTCCTCCGCAAGGATTCCCCCAATCAGAT
>JAEZEM010000101.1 GCA_023417745.1 Pseudomonadota bacterium | reverse complement strand
GTCCGGGGGCCTCAGGCCCCCGGCCGCCGGAGGCATCTTCCCTCTCCCTCTTTCCTCTCCCCTATTCGCCGTGGGCCAAGCGGTCCCAGGCCAGGGCGCGGGCTTTTTCGGCGAGCTGGAGCATTTCGGGCTTGGACACCTGGTCGTCGGCCCCGACGGCTTCGCCTTTGTGGCGCAGGCTGTCGGTGATGAGCGAGGAGAAAAGGATCACCGGCAGGCGTTTGAGGACCGGGTCTTCCTTGACCTTGCGGGTGAGGCTATGGCCGTCCATGGCCGGCATTTCGATGTCGGACACGAGGATATGGCAGAAATCGGTGATGGGGCGCCCCTCATTCGTGGCGGCTTCCTTCCATTCCACGAGCTGTTCCCAGGCGATGCGGCCGTTGATGGTGCGGGTGACCTCGAAGCCGGCTTTTTCGAGCGACGTGCCGATCATGCGGCGGATGGTGGTGGAATCGTCGGCAATAAGCGCCTTGAAGATCATGTCCTTGTCCGGCAGCTCCTTTTGGCGCTCGACGAAGACGACCTCGTCGAGTTCCTTGAGGGCCAGCTCCGGGTTGAGGTCGGCCACGATCTTTTCCATGTCGAGGATAAAGACCACGCGCGTGTCGAGCTGGACCACGCCGGTGACCGAGTTGCCGGAATAGGTCTGCACCTGGATGCTTGGCGGCTCGATCTGCTCCCAGCTGAGGCGATGGATGCGGGTGACGCCGGAGACGCGAAAAGCGCTGACCACCCGGTTGAACTCCGTCACCACCACCTTGTCGGAAGCGTTGCGGGAGCGGTCCTTGCCAAGCCATAGGCTCAGGTCCACCAGGGGCACGACCTTGTCGCGCAGGTTGAAGGTGCCGAGCACGCAGGGGTGGGGCGTTTGCGGCATTTCCGTGACTTTCGGCAGCCGAATGATCTCCAGCACCTTGGCCACATTGACCCCGTAATAGCCGGTGTACGTCTTGCCGGACGGGGTGGGTTCCTCCAGATAAAATTCAACGATTTCGAGTTCGTTTGTGCCGGATTCCAGGAGGATGTTGGTATTGCTCATGCTGGCGTCGCTCCCCTAAGCGCGGCGGGCCGTCGTAAAGACGGGGATGATGGCTCGACTGTTCATCTATGCACTAGGTCTGACAAAATGCAAGCGCGCAGCGACGAAGAATCACCCTTTGACAGGGTCCGATTTTTCCGCCAGAAAAGGCTATATGGAATTCCTGTGTCTGGCGACTGTAATACGCCGGTCCTCCGGCAAAACCATGTCACGGCGTCTGTTACGTGCCGTTTTGACGGCGCTCGCCTGTCTGGTCCTGGTCATGGAACCGGCCTTGGGACAGACTCAGGAACCCTTGTCGCTTCTCGTCTTCGACCGCCCGCCCTATTATCGGCTGCGTGACGGCCAACCTTCAGGCGGTTTTCTGCTCACCACGGCGCTGACTGTCTTTGCCCAGGCCGGCATCCCCGTGACGGTGCGGGAGATGCCGCCGGGCCGCGTCGTGGCCATGCTGAAGGAAGGCTCAAGCCGGGCCTGTACCGTAGGCTGGTACAAGACCACGGAGCGCGAGGCCTTTGCCCGTTTCAGCGAACCCCTCTACCGCAACCAGCCCACGGTCGTGGCCTTGCGCGCGACGTTGTCCGTGCCCGAGGCCCGCAGCCTCTTCCTGGCAGATCTGCTGGCCGTCGGCTGGGTATGGGGTCTGCGGGAAGGTTTTTCCTACGGTGCGGAATACGACCAGGCCCTGGCCGAGTATCCGGCCGCCAAACGCTTCGCTGATACGACCCACATGGCCGAGTTGCTGGCCAAGGGCCGTCTGGACGCCATGCTGGTTGAACCCGAGGAACTGGCCTCAATCTTGGAGGCCAATCCCGCCTTGCGAAAGGCCATCCAGGTGGTGCGGCTGGCCGATTCCCCCCTGGGCGGCCGGCGTCACATCATGTGCGGCTTGGGCGTCAGCCCCGGGGAAATGGCCCGCCTCGACGCCGCCATTGAAGGCTTCCGCGCCACGCCCCAGTACCAGGGCCTCATCGACAGCCTGCACCTGACGCCATAAGGATGAAGACGCGGTGGATACGACGCTCGTGCCGCGTCCACGAAAAGCGCCTAGGGCGTTTCGTGGACAACAAACCAAAGCCACTGATTTTTTTAAAAAATACTATCGCATTTTTTAAAGGGCGCGACGTCTAGAATTTGCGGTCCAACAACAGGTGGGAGAAATAGCCCAACACCGTAGCCGCGTAGTAGGGCAGAAAGGGCTTCCACGGCAGACCTAAAAGCAGCATGGGCGCGAGCAGCACGGAGCTTGGGATGAGCAGAGCCGCCCACCACGAGTGGGTCCAGCCCCGGTGGGAGCCGATGGCCGGCAGCAGGGCGCAAAACCCCAGCACCGCCGCATAGCGGTACTGCTCCCGGAAAATGAGAAAGGCGTCCACCACCAGGGCCGCGCCGTAGAAAATGCGCCGCCCCTTGGAATCGGTGTCCACGTCCGGAAAAAGCCCGCCCAGCACGGAAAAAAGCCCCAGGCAGACCATGGTCTCGAACCCGGGCCGATACACCCCCAGCCACGACGTGGCGGCCAGCGCCCCGCCGGTCACCGCCGCCGCGCCGACAATATGCGTCTTGTATCCCGGCATGGGAGCCTCCCTCGTGTCGAGTCCACGAAAAGCGCACAGGGCTTTTCGTAGGCAACATAGTAAAACCATAAGTTTTTTTAAAAAATACTCTCGTATTTTTTAAGGGCCGCGACACTAGCACCTGCCGCGCCGCCCCGGCAACCGCCGCCGTGGCCGCCGACCGGCTTGACGCGGCCCGCTCCCCCCGGCTACCACCAGTGATTGCCAACCCCCAACCGGAAGCACGCCATGCCCCGCATCGTTTCCCCGGCCCTTGGCCGACTTGCCGCCGCCCTTCTCGTCCTGGCCGTCCTTTGCGCCGCCGCCCCGGCCCGCGCCGCCGGGCCGACCGTCGAACTCTACGTCACGAGCTGGTGCCCCTATTGCACCAAAACCAAGGCCTATTTCGACGGCAAGGGCATTCCCTACACCATGTACGACATCGACAAGGACGCCGCCGCCAACATGCGCTTCAAGCGCTACGGCGGACGCGGCGTGCCCCTGGTCATGATCAACGGCCGGACCGTTTCCGGCTACTCCGTGGCCGAATTCGAAAAGGCCCTGGCCGCGCCGCCCCTGGCTCCGGCCCCGGCCCCGTCCCATTCCAAGATCGCCGTGCCGCAGTAAGGCGGCCCCGGCCGCCCAGCGCGAGCTGTTTTTTCGCCGCCGGGCAGCCTTGCCTGCCCGTTTCCCTTTGGCAACGACAATCATGCGTTGTTGCCGCCCCGGCCATGCGCCGATTTTTCCCCGGGCCGCCGCTGTCCCGGGCCTGTCGTAGGGAGCCGTCGTGACAAGTCTTTCCCACCGTTTCAGCCAGCGCGCCAAGAACATCAAGATTTCCGCCACCAAGCTCATGCCCATGCTGGCCAGCGAAGTCGGCGGCTGCGCCTCCCTGGGCCAGGGCGTGCCGTCGTTCGCCACCCCGCCCCATGTGGCCGAGGCCGTCTGCCGGGCCCTGGCCGACCAGCCGTCGGCCGGCAAGTATTCCCTCCAGCCCGGCATGCCCGAGCTGCGCCGGGCCGTGGCCGATCTGCTGGCCGCCGAAAAGCGCCTCATCGCCGACCCGGACCGGGAAATCGCCATCACCGTAGGCGGCATGGAGGCGCTGTTGTGCGCTGTCCTTTGCCTGTGCGAGCGTGGCGACGAAGTCATCGTGCCCGAGCCGTTCTATCCCTCCCACGTGGAACAGGTACTGTTGGCCGAAGCCCAGCCCGTCCTTGTGCCCCTGCGTCGCCAGGACTGGAGCCTGGACGCCGAGGCCGTGGCCGCCGCCGTGACGGAACGCACCCGGGCTATCATCATCAACTCGCCCCACAATCCCACGGGCGCGGTCTTTGCCAAGGACGACTTGCTGGCCGTGGCCGAGGTCGCCTTGACCCATGGCCTGACCATCATCTGCGACGACACCTACGACGCCCTGGCCTATGACGAGCCGGCCTTTTCCCTGGCCAGCCTGCCGGAGCTGCGCGACAACCTCGTGGCCGTGGGCAGCTTTTCCAAACGCTTCGCCCTGACCGGCTGGCGCGTGGGCTTTGCCTTCGCCCCGGAAGCCATCATGGGCCAGATGCTCAAGGTCCATGACTGCACGGCCATCTGCGCCCCCACCCCTTCCCAGATCGCCGCCCTGGCTTCGCTGACCGGCCCCCAATCGGTCTACGCCGGCTTCATCGACGCCCTGCGCGAGCGCCGGGCGCGCATCATGGCCCGCCTCGACGCCATGGACGGCCTGGCCTACAACGTGCCGGCCGGGGCGTTTTACATCATGGCCCGCTATCCGGTCCCGGGCGCGCCCATGGACGTGGCCACGCGGCTCATTCGCGAGGCCCGGGTCATCACCATCCCGGGCGACAGCTTCGGCCCGGGCGGCGAGGGGAGCCTTCGCCTGTCCTACGGAGCCGAGCCGGCCGAGATCGACACCGCCTGCGACCGTCTGGCCGAGTGGTTCGCCCGGCAAGAGCCGAAATAAGGACGGCCCCATGGCCGACGACGATAAAGAACCCAAGGACCGGCAGGACGCCCCGGCCGTGGCCTACAGCGACGGTTCAGAAGCCTGGCTGCTGCGTTTTTTTGGCGACCACCGGGTCAACGAATACGAGCTCTACCCAAAAGACGCGCCCTGGGCCGTGCGCTACCATCTCTCGCCGCGCCGCAAGACCCTGCTCTCCTGGCTGGATTTCGGCCCGACCGGCCGCATCCTGGAACTCGGGGCCGGCTGCGGCGCGCTGACCGCCCATCTGGCGAGCCTGCCGCACACGGTCACCGCCGTGGAGGGCGCGCCGGAGCGGGCCGCCGTCATCAAGGCGCGGCTCCCGGATGCGGACAATCTGGAGGTGGTCACGGCCAACGCCGTGGGCCTGCCCTACGACGGCTGCTTCGACGTGGTCACGCTGATCGGCGTCCTGGAATACGCCGGGGCCTTTGTGGACGGCCCCGAGCCCTACCACAAGCTTCTCACCGAGGCCCGGCGCTATCTCGCCCCCAATGGCTGCCTGGTGCTGGCCATCGAAAACCGCATGGGCCACAAGTATCTGGCCGGCCTGCCCGAGGACCACACCGGCCGGCCCTACGACGGCCTAAACGGCTATCCCGGCAACCCGGGCGTGCGCACCTTCGACCGCCCCACCCTGGCCGCCATGCTGGCCCGGGCCGGGTTTGCCGCCGCCAGCTGGCACTATCCGTCCCCGGACTACAAGATGCCCGACAGCGTCCTGTCCGAACGGGCGCTTGCCCTGCCCGGTTTTTCCGCCCTGCCCCTGCTGGAGCTGCCCACGGCCGATCCCGGCGGCCGGGCCGTCCCGGCTTTCGCCGAGCGGGCCTTTGCGCGCTCGGCCCTGGCCGGCGGCGTGGCCGGCCATTTCATGAATTCCTTTCTCGTCCTGGCCGCGCCCAGTCCCGACGCGCCCCTGCTTACGGCCAACGCGGCCACCCTGGCCGTGGCCGTCAACGCCGATTCCTGCCCACCGCATTTCCAGACCATGACGCGGTTTATCGACAACGGCGCGGGCGGGGTGACCGTCACCCGGCGAAACCTCCA
Organism: Pseudomonadota bacterium; assembly: GCA_023417745.1. GTDB lineage: Bacteria > Desulfobacterota > Desulfovibrionia > Desulfovibrionales > Desulfovibrionaceae > Solidesulfovibrio. The sequence goes on along the minus strand of JAEZEM010000101.1, from coordinate 800 downwards.
CGGCCTGCCGCCAGCCACATTTTCCGCCGGCCGCCAGAGCGTCAAGGCCTCCGAGCCCTACCGCCTGGGCTACGCCAGCTATCTGGAGCTGGTGCTGGACGCCGTGGAAGACGGCGATCCGGTTGGAGCCGGCCGGCTGGCGGTCGAGTGGATGGAGCTGGCCGCCTCCCGGGCCAGGCCGACCCTGCCCGGGGCGGCCGAGGCCTTTGCCGCCTTTTGCCGCGACCATTTGGGCCGGGAACTCTACCCCGCCGCCCTGGCCGGGCCGTGGCTGTCCGGCAGCCTGCTCGACGCCCACCCCGGCAACGTCCTGCGCCATCCGGCCACCGGCGACGTGCGCTTTATTGACCTCGAATGGCAGCTCACCTGCCCCATGCCGCTGCAACTGCTCCTGGACCGGGGCGTCAATCTCCTGGGCCAGAAGCTCGCCGCCCATTCCCGGCTGCCGGGCGAGACGGGGCCGGCAGCCCTGCCGCCGGCCATGGACCGGCTGCTGGCCCGTCATCCCCTGTCTCGGGGCAGCGACCCGGACAGCCTGGCCTGCTTCACCCATTGGCTCTTTGCCGCCGTGACCAACGGCTCCCTGGACCATCGCCTGCCAACCGCCGGATAATCCGCTTCCCCGCCGCCTCTCGTTGGAGTACACGGCGGCATCGACCAGCCAAGGAAGACTGTTTTCATGCAAGACCATACCGCCCCAGCCGGCCACGTCCCGACCCCGCGCCCGGCCCTGGCCATGATCGGGGTCAACATCATGGTGTTCATGGCGACCCTCGACATGAGCATCGTCAACGTGGCCC
>JAEZEM010000087.1 GCA_023417745.1 Pseudomonadota bacterium | reverse complement strand
TGGCCCTGCTCGAACGGGTGGGCATCCACGAACAGGCCAAGAAATTTCCGGCCGAACTCTCCGGCGGCCAGCAGCAGCGCGTGGCCATCGCCCGGGCCCTGGCCATGCGGCCCAAGGTCATGCTCTTTGACGAGCCCACCTCGGCCCTGGACCCGGAAATGATCAACGAAGTCTTAAACGTCATGAAGGACCTGGCCCGAGACGGCATGACCATGTTGTGCGTCACCCACGAAATGGGCTTTGCCCGGGAAGTGGCCAACCGGGTGGTCTTCATGGATTATGGCGAGATCGTCGAAAGCGCGCCGCCGCTGGAATTCTTCCGCAATCCCCGGCACGAGCGCACCCGGCTTTTCCTCAAGGAAATCCTGTAGTCCATTCGCGGGCGATGCCCGCAAACCATCCAAACGCCTGAAGGAGGCTTCCATGCGCAAAGCAGCCCGGCTTACCGTCCTCGCCTGCCTGTTCACCCTCGTTGCGGCCATGCCCGCCCTGGCCGGCAAGCTCGACGACATCAAATCCCGCGGCACGCTCGTTGCCGGCGTCAAGGACTCCCAGCGTCCCTTCGGCTTCGTGGATGAAAAGACCAACCAGATCGTGGGCTTTGAAATCGATATCATGCAGGCCCTGGCCGACCGCCTGGGCGCCAAGCTGGAGCTCAAGCCCGTCACTTCCTCCACCCGCATCCCCATGCTCACCCAGGGCGCCGTGGACATCGTGGCCGCCACCATGACCCACAAGAAAGAGCGCGAGGATCAGGTCGACTTCTCCATCACCTACTTCATGACCGGCCAGAAGCTGCTCGTGAAAAAGGACGGCGGCGTCAAGTCCGTGGCCGATCTGGCCGGCAAGAAGGTCGGTTCCGTCAAGGGCTCCACCTCCGAGCAGAACGTGAAAAAGGCCCAGCCCGACTGCACCGTCATCTCCTTTGAGACCTACCCCGAGGCCTTCCTGGCGCTCAAGCAGGGCAAGGTCCAGGCCGTGACCACCGACGAGTCCATCCTGGTCGGCATCAAGAACAGCGACGACAAGCCCGAAGCCTGGGACATCGTCGGCGACTACATTTCCCCCGAACCCTACGGCCTGGGCGTGGCCGAGAACGATTCCAAATTCCGCGACTTCGTGAACCTGGCGCTCATGGACATGTGGGAAAAGGGCGAATACCAGAAGATCTACGACAAGTGGTTCGGCAAGGGCACCAAGGACTATCTGCCCCTGACCTGGAAGATGGAGCTTTGGCCCTAGGCGGCGAAACGCTTTCCATGAGTGACGCGCGGCCGGGAGGCATCCTCCCGGCCGCCCTTGCGCCGGGGTCCGCCCCGGCCGCCATGCGGGGATGAGTCTTTGGCGTACCAATTCGATTTCGGCCAGGTGGTCAGCGGGGAATACGGCCAGTGGATCCTGTCGGGTCTGGGCGTGACCCTGCAGATTTCCGGCGTTTCCATCGTCCTGTCCCTGGTCTTGGGCACGGTGATCGCCGTGATGCGGCTGTCCAAGGTGAAGCCGCTCGTCTGGTTCGCGGCCTCCTTCACGGAATTTTTCCGCAACACGCCACTGCTGGTACAGATATTTTTCTGGTATTTCGGCTCCTACAGCGTGCTGCCCGAAGCGGTCAATCAGTGGCTCTACGCCCGCGACTTCGAGTTCGCCTGCGGCGTCATCGCCCTGACCTTCTATACCGCCGCCTTTATCGCCGAGGAGATCCGCTCCGGCATCTTCTCCATCCCCAAGAACCAGCTCGAAGCTTCGCGCGCCTGCGGCCTGTCCTTTCTCCAGGCCATGGCCTACGTCATTTTGCCCCAGGCCTTCCGGGTCATCATACCGCCGCTGATTTCCCAGTTCTTAAATCTCATCAAGAACTCGTCCCTGGTCATGACCATCGGCGTCATGGACCTGACCTACATGGCCCGGCAGATCGAGGCCCACACCTTCCACGGCTTCGAGGCCTTCACCGTGTCCACGCTGATTTACCTGACGATTTCCCTGATCGTGTCCCTTGGCGTCAACCTCTACAACCGGCGCGTGCTGCACGTGCGGTCACGGTAGGGGGCGCGCCATGCATTGGGACATCGTTTTTCGCAATTTCGACTACTTCCTGATCGGGGCCTATCCCAAGGGGCCGCTGGGCGGTCTGGTCATGACCGTCATCCTGGCTGTGGGCGGCATTTTCGGGGCCTTCTGGCTGGGGCTTGGCGTCGGGCTCATGCGCATCGCCAAAAAGCCTTCCCTGCGCTGGCCGGCCATGGCCTTTATCGAGATCATCCGGGGCACGCCGCTTTTAATGGTCGTCTTCTGGTTCTACTTCCTGGCTCCGGTGGTGTTTGGCTACGCCCTGCCCGAGGCCGAAAGCGCGCTTATCGCACTTATCGTCTTCACCAGCGCCTACATCGCCGAGATCGTGCGGGCCGGGGTCGAGGCCCTGCCCAAGGGGCAGATGGAGGCGGCGCGCGGCACGGGGCTGTCCCATTTTCAGGCCATGACCCACATCATCCTGCCCCAGGCGCTGTTCAACATGATTCCGTCTTTCGTCAACCAGTTCGTTTCTTTGACGAAAGATACCTCTCTGGCCTTTATCATCGGCGTTAATGAGCTGACCAAGGCGGCGACCCAGGTCAATAACCGCACGCTGACCGCGCCAACGGAAATCTTCATCACCATCGCGGTGCTCTATTTCGTCATTTGCTACTGCCTGACGGAATTTTCCCGCTACCTGGAGCGGCGCATCAACCGCTATCAGGCCCGGGGGCGGTAGGGCGCGTCCGGCTCGGCGCGAACGGTTATTCGCTCTTCGGCTTCTGAGGGGCGCGGCACAGGCGACGCGCGCCAGATCGAACGCCGGATTTTCCAAGCGACCTGAGTCGCGATTACGACGGCACAAAGGCCGGCCGGCACGCCATGGGCGGCCGGCCGGCTTTTTTTGTTGGTCGGCCCGAACCTCGGCGGACCAAGCGACCAGAAAGCCATTTCCCGCGACACCCCCTTACCCCTGTTTCCCAGGTGGGGGGCCTGGGGGCCTCAGGCCCCCAGCGGGTCCAGGGCAGCGCCCTGGCGGAGAGGTCCTGGAGAGGCAGAGCCTCTCCAGGCCGCCGGAGGCAAAAAAAACACGTCCCGGCCGCGTATTAGGGCTTGAGGCTCCGGGGGATGTGCGGTCATATGGCCCCATGAAGAAAACGGGGATCGCCATGAAAATCGCCGCAGTGGTGGGCCTGGCCGCCATGCTCGCCTACTTGGGCTATTGCGTCATGCTCTATCTGGCCCAGGACGGCATGGTCTTTCCGGGACGGGCTGCCGACCCGGCCCGGGTTGAGGAAATCAAACGCTACTATCCGCGCCTGGAGCCGTTTGCCGTCACGGCTGCCGACGGCACGGCGCTTACCGGCTATTATCTGCCGCGTCTGGTCGACGGCAAACCGCAGCCGGCGGTGCTGTATTTCGCCGGCAACCTTGAAGAGCAGACCGGGTTTTTCCTGTGGTCGCCAAACGAGCTGCGTTTCGCCACCATTGCCGGCGTGGACTACCGTAGCTACGGCGGCTCGGCCGGCAAGCCCAGCGAGGCGGTCGTCAAGGCCGACGCCCTGGCCGTTTACGACGCCCTGGCCCAAAAGCTCGGCCCGGGCGGGCGCATCGCGGTCATGGGCCGCAGCCTGGGTTCGGGCGTGGCCGCCTATGTCGCGGCCAACCGGCCGGTTGTCGGGCTGATTCTCGTCACGCCCTACGATTCGCTCCTGGCCGTGGGTCAGGAAGGCCATCCGTACGCGCCGGTGCGGCTGCTCATGAAGCATCCCTTTGACACCACGGCCGACGCGCCCAAGGTGACGGCCCCGACGCTATTTCTCGTGGCCAGCGACGACACGCTTATCAAGCCGGCCCGGTCCGAGCATCTGGCCGCCGTTTGGCCCGGCCCCAAGACCTACGAGGTCATCCCTCACGCCACGCACAACAACATCATCGACAATCCGCAGTATTGGAAAGCGGTTCGGGAGTTCCTCAAGGGCTGCTGGCCTGTCAGGGAATTGCCAAAATGACAGGCTCGATTCACCCGTAACTTGTCAGGCGGCAATTCTCCCTCATGGCCCGGGCGGCAGGGCGGGGGCTCGAACACGACGCTCAGGCGGTCTTGACGTTCTTGACTTCCTTCACCGTGGCCATGGCTGCGCCGATCATTCCGGCGACATCGGCGACATTGGCCGGCATCAGGATGGTGTTGTTGGTCTTGGCCAGGTTGCCGAAGGCCGTGATGTATTGCTCGGCAAGGCGCATATTGACCGCCTCCATGCCGCCAGCCTCCTTGAGGGTGAGCGCGACCTTGCGGATGCCTTCGGCTGTGGCCGTGGCGATGAGGTCGATCTTCTTCGCCTCGGCTTCGGCGATAAGGGTCACCTGTTCGGCCTGCCCCGTGGCCTCGTTGATCTTCTTTTGTTTCTCGCCTTCGGACTGGTTGATCATGGCCTGGCGCAAGCCTTCGGAAGCAGCGATATCGGCCCGCTTTTGCCGTTCGGCGGTCATTTGCGCTTCCATGGCCCGCTTGACCGACTCCGGGGGCGTAATGTCTTTGATCTCGTAGCGAAGGACTTTGACGCCCCAGGTCATGGCCGCTTCGTCGATGGCCGTGACCACTTCCACGTTGATCTTTTCCCGCTCCTCAAAGGTCTTGTCTAGGTCGATCTTGCCGATGGCAGAGCGCAAGGTGGTCTGGGCCATCTGCGTTGCGGCGCGAAGATAGTTGTCGATGCCGTAAGCGGTCTTTTGCGCGTCCTGGATCTCCAGATACACGATGCCGTCGATCTCTACGCTGACATTGTCCTTGGTGATGCAGACTTGCGGCGGGATGTCGACGACTTGTTCCTTGAGGCTGAAGGTGTAGGCCGCGCGGTCGATGAACGGTATAAGAATATGGAAGCCGGCTTCGAGTTTGCGGCTGAATTTCCCGAGACGTTCAATGATGACCTCGCTCTTTTGCGGGACGATCAGCGCGCCTTTGAGCAGGACAATGATGATGAAGACGGCGACAGCGGACAAGGCAAAAAGAGAAGGCGTCATGGGAGAAGCTCCTTTCAAGATGGTTTGAGGACCTTCAGGACAAGGCAAGATTTGTCGGTGTGGTCAAAACCAGCGATTTCAACTTCGGTGTTTGCGGTGATGTGATCCGCTGCGCGGGCTTTCCAGATGGAGCCACGATACCGGACTCGGGTCTCCTGGCCTGGGGCGAGGTCATGCTCGACGACGACTCGTGCCTTGACGAAATTCTGGTCCCGCTCCTCCCCTGGGGCCGCCTCGCTTTTCCCCACGAAGACGCGCATGGCCATTTTGCGCAGGGTGGCCAGGGAAAGGATGGTGACCACGATGAAGGTAGCGACCTGGGCCGTGTAGGCGTCGGGAAGGATAGCCGCGAGGACGGCGGCGCCCAGACAGCCAAGGCCGAAAAAAATGACGACAAAGCCGGGGAGCACCAGTTCCGACAAGGAAACGGCAAGGCCGACCACAAACCAGATGAGCCAGGGAGGGAAGCTTGTCGCCATGGAACGTCCTTTTTCGAGCCGCTTGTTGGAAGAGTTCTTTTCTCGGGGGAAGGAGCGAATGGCTTTGGCCAGGGCGCTGCCCCGGCGTCGTGGCTCACGGCGTTGCGCAAGGCTCGGGAATCGTCTCGTCCGTGGGGGCTTCTTCCGCCGCCTCCGGCTGTCCCACCCGAACCCCCGGCCCGGAGCGCACCCGGGACAACACGGCATCGGTCAGCTCGGCAAGGCCGTCGCGGGTTTTGGCCGACAGGGCGATGGCCTCGGGGAAGAGGTTGCGCAGCTCCAGCCGGCGCTCCTCGGACACGGCGTCCCATTTGTTGAGCACAAACAGGCGCGGCGTGTCGCCAAGCTCCATTTCTTGAAGAATGTCCGCCACGGCGGCGGCTTGGGCTTCCACCTCGGCATGGGAGGCGTCGGCCACGGCCACCAGCAGGTCGGCCGCTTCCAGCTCCTCCAGGGTGGCCCGGAAGGCTTCCTTGAGCTCCTTGGGCAGCTCGCGGATAAAGCCCACGGTGTCGGTCAAGATGATCTCGTGGTTGCTGGGGAAGCGCAGCCGGCGGCTGGTCGGGTCCAGGGTGGCAAATAAGCGGTTCTCGGCCAGCACGGCGCTGCCGGTCAGCGTATTGAGCAGGGTCGATTTGCCGGCGTTGGTGTAGCCGACCAGCGACACCACCGGCAGTCCGGCCCTGGCCCGGCCGGCTCGGGCGGCGGCCCGGCGCTTGCGCAGTTCCTTGAGCTCGTCCTTGATGCGGCCGATGCGTTCGCGGATGCGCCGCCGATCCACCTCAAGCTTGGTCTCGCCCGGTCCCCGGCCGCCGATGCCGCCCATGAGCCGCGACATGGCCCGATCCTGGCGCACCAGGCGCGGTTGCAGATACTTGAGCTGGGCCATCTCGACCTGCAGCTTGCCCGAGCGGGTGGCCGCGTGCTGGGCGAAGATGTCGAGGATAAGCTGGGTGCGGTCGATGACCCGCAGCTGCGTCACCTCGGCCAGGTTGCGGATCTGGGAGGGCGAGAGTTCACCGTCAAAGACCAAGAGCGATGCCCCGGCCCGCAGGGCCACGATCTCGATTTCGGCCAGCTTCCCTTTACCGAGCAGGAACTTGGGATTGATGGCCGACACGCGCTGCACCACCCGTTCGGGCACGTCCAGCCCGGCTGTGTCGGCCAGGGCGGCCAGCTCGTCCAGGGAGGCGTCCTGCACGGCCTTGGGCGCGGTGGCCACACTGACCAGCACGGCCTTTTCACGGCCCGAGGCCGCCTTGCCCGGGGCGTCGATGCGCTCGCCCTCGCGGGCCAGCTCGGCTTCCAGGGCCTCGGCCAGGGCATTGAAATCTTCCTCCACCCGGTCAAAGGGGCGCGGCGGCAGCACGTCGTAGGGCGCGTCGCCGGCTCCGGGCGGCAGCAAGTGGGCCATGTGCAGCGTCACCGGCTGGGCCATGGCGTCCACGGTGAGCGCGGCCACGGAGTCCAGACGCAGGAAGAGCATGTCGGTCAAGTCTTCCTCGTTTAAGCCCTCGCCGGCCAAGTGGGTGTGGAGCAGGCGAAGTCCCCGCAATCGGCCGGCGCTCAGGCGCGCCCGGTCGAGTTCGGGGATGAGGATGCCCTTTTGCGTGCCGACGATGATGTGGGCCGGCCGACCTTTGCGGTCGAGGAGCAGGCCGACTTGCCGGCCGATGCCGTAGGAGATGGCGGCGAGTTCCCGAGCCTGGTCCACGGTGTAGCCGCCAACCGACGGATAGCGGCGCGTGCCCAGACGTTCCAAGGCTTTGAGCTGGCTGGGCTTGAGCCCGACGATGTTGCCTTCGACTTTGGCGGCGATGGCGGAATCCTTTGGTTTGCGGGGTAAGGGGATGGACGCGACAAGGCGTCCGGTCGGCGACATGTAGCGCGGCAGGGAAGGGCGAGGCAAGGGGGGAGGGCGGCGTCACATGGGGCAGACGCTGTCCAGGGGCCGACAGCCGTCGGCAAACAACAAAAAACCGCCGGAGACGCGGCCTGCGTCTCCGGCGGTCAAAGCGCGTTGTTCGGGCAATTGCGCCCGCTAGCAAATCTCCCCGTACGTCAGCCGCTCCGCATATTCCGCCTGCTTGCCCTTGTTCCACAAGGACACCGGCCGGTAATACCCCACGATGCGCGTGAACACTTCCGAGGGCGCGCCGCACTGCGGACACTCGAAATGCTCGCCCTTGACGTAGCCGTGTTTCTTGCAGACCGAAAACGTCGGCGTGATCGACAGATACGGAATCTTCGTCATGGTAAACGCCTTGACGATAAACGACTTGAGCGCCTCCACGTCGGCCACGGCTTCGCCCAAATAGGTGTGGAACACCGTGCCGCCGGTGTAGAGGGGCTGGAGCTTGTTTTGATGCTCCAGGGCGGCGAACACGTCGCGCGACAGCCCCACCGGCAGGGTGGTGGAATTGGTGTAGTACGGCGTGCCGTTGCCCGAGGCCTTGATGTCGGCATAAAGCGCCTTGTCGATCTTGGCCAGGCGGTAGCTCGTGCCCTCGGCCGGCGTGGCTTCGAGGTTGTAGAGGGCGCCGGTCTCTTCCTGAAAGCGTGAGGTCACTTCGCGCAGATGCTCCAGCATCCGGGTCATGAGCCGCACCCCTGCCTCGGTCTCGATGCCCTTGCCAAGGAGATTGAGGCAGGCTTCGTGGCCGCCCACCAGCCCGATGGTCGAGAAGTGGCCCTTGAAGCCGTTTTTCAGGTAGCGCTTGGTCCAGGGGAACAGCCCGCGCTCCAGGTTGTCGCTGATCATCTTGCGCTTGAATTCCAGGGCCGTCTTGGCCAGCTCGGCGTATTCGCCGACCAGGTCCAGGAAATCCTCCTCGCCCTGGGCCAAAAAAGCCAGCTTGGGCAGGTTCAGCGTCACCACGCCCACCGACCCGGTCAGGTCGCCGGCCCCGAAAAGTCCGCCCACCTTGTTGCGCAGCTGGCGCAAATCCATCTGCAGCCGGCAGCACATGGAACGCACGTCCTCGGGCGACAGGTCGGAATTGATGAAGTTCTGGAAATACGGCGCGCCGTACTTGGCCGTCATTTCCAGCAACAGCGTGCCGATCTCCGAGTCCCAGGGGAAATCCTTGGTGACGTTGTAGGTCGGGATGGGGAAGGAGAAGATGCGGCCGTCGTAGTCGCCCCCGGCCATGACCTCCAGAAAGGCCTTGTTGATCATCGCCATTTCCGGGGCAAAGTCGCCGTAGACGGCGTCCTGCATCTTGCCGCCGATGATGACGGCCTCACTGGCCAGATGCTTGGGCGGGGAAAGGTCGAAGGTGAGATTGGTAAAGGGGCTCTGGCCGCCCCAGCGCGAGGTGGTGTTGAGGTTAAACACGAACTTCTGCATGGCCTGCTTGACCTCTTTGTAGGTCAGGCCGTCGTGGCGGATGAAGGGGGCCAGGTAGGTGTCGACGTTGTTGAACGCCTGGGCTCCGGCCCATTCGTTTTGCAGCGTGCCCAGGAAATTGACCATCTGCCCCAGCGCCGTGTCGAAGTGGCGGGGCGGCCCGGCGCAGGAGCGGCCGGTCAGGTTGAAGCCTTCGAGCAGCAAGTCGCGCAGGCTCCAGCCGGCGCAGTAGCCGGCCAGGCCAAAGGACAGGTCGTGGATGTGGAAATAGCCGTGCTCATGGGCGGCGCGCACTTCTTCGGGGTATTTTTCCAGGGCGTAGCGGGCCTGCACCGTGCCCGACAGGTGGAGCATGAGGCCCTGGAAGCTGTGGTTCATGTTGGCGTTTTCCGCCACCCGCCAGTCGGTCTTGGCGATGTAGGTGTCGATGACGTCGGCGATGTCGAGAAAGGCGGCTTTCTGCTCGCGCAGCTCGCGCCGTTTTTCGCGGTAGACGATGTAGCGCCGGGCCACGGCGAAAAGGCGCGATTCCATGAGCACGAGCTCCACCGCGTCCTGGACATGCTCCTGCTCGGGCACGTCGTTGCCGAGTTCCTCAAGCTTGCCCTCGACCTTGCCGGCCAGGCGGGTGGCCAGGATCGGGTCCTGAACGCCGCTGGCCTTGAGGGCTTTTAAGATCGCCTGGGCGATCCGCTGGGTGGACCAGGTTTCCAGGCATCCGTCACGCTTGCGAATCTGCTTGGGCATCGGCCTTCTCCTCCGCGCGGCGCGGCAGCGGTCGAAACGGTTGGATGGTCAACACGTGTCCGGGCGGCAGCAGCGACTCCACCTCCCTGATGTCGTCGTCCGTCAGTTCGGGCACGCGGGTGGCGCGAAACTGGACGCGCCCGGGATGGGCCCTAGCCAGGGCAAAGACCTCGCCCAGGCGCTCGGCGGCGTCCTCGGCCCCGGCCAAGCCGCCGGTGACCAGCGGATACTTGGCAAAGGGCGCCTTGACGTCCACGGCCAGGTAAATGTCCGGGTGGCTTTCAAGCAATGTGGCCAGGACGTCCGGGCGCAGGCCGTTGGAATCGACTTTGACCGGCAGCCCCGAGGCGGCCACGGCAGCGGCTAGGCCGGGCATCCCCGGGGTCAGGGTGGGTTCGCCGCCGGTGATGACCAGCCCGTCGAGCCAGGGGCGGCGGGATGTGACGAATCGGCGCACGGCCTTTTCGGTCAGGGGCGCGGCGCCGGCTTGCGGCGTCCAGGCCAGGGCGGCGTTATGGCAGTGGGGGCAGCGCAGGTTGCAACCGCCGAAAAACAGCACGGCGGTCAGGCGTCCCGGCCAATCGCAAAGGGACATGGGCTCGATGCCACGCACGAGCTCCCAGGCGGATGGATAGGTCATTTTTTAACGATGCCAGTAGGATACGAAGTTGCGGACCCCCGCGCGCTCCCCAACGCGCAGGGCAGGGACCACCCCGACACTTCCCCAAGCCGCATCCGTCATACGCCCGGAGCAGACGATTGCAAGAGGGGTCGGCCGGCCGGAAATCGCCCTCGTCGGCCAAGGCCGCGCCAGGCCGTGGGATATTTTTTTCAGGCTGGGGCGCGGGCGTGGACAGCGGAACGCCTGCCGCGCAGAGGCGTTTTTTGATGGTGGAAAACCATGCTATTTCAGTGCATTGTCAAGGCGTTGAAATGGCGTCCGGGTGAGGTCGCCGCAATGGCCCTGCCCGGGTTTGAGAAAACGTCGGGCGGCGCTGCGCCGGGCGGTCCCGCCGGCTCGACCGCCCGCGAGGGGAGCGCCGCTTCAGTCCTCGAACCACTCCGGCAGGTCCAGGCGCACGGGCATGATGATAAACGGCAGTCCCATGCGGTAGAGTTGGCGCTGGAGGGCGAAGATCACATAGTTGTGGAGCAGGCGGGTCACAAAGGTTTCCTTTTCGAAGACGAGCTGGCCGCCGCAAAAGATCGCCCTGGGGAAGCGTTCGCGCAGGGCCGGGGCCAGCTCGGTGAGTTCGGCCACGATGTCCGTGCCCACGGCCCAGTGGGCTTCGGCGTGGTAGCCGCGCTCGCGCATGACCGCCGCGTAGGATTCCAGGTCGCGCTGCATGCCGGCCTTGAGCCGCGACAGTTCGGCCGCGCCCCGAAACACGGCCGCGTCCACCACGCCGATCTGCACGAACACGTAGTTTTTGATGTCCTTGCCGAAAAGCCGCACCGTGGACAGCAGGGTGTGGATGCCCAGGCCGTTGAAGCCGTTGACGAAAATGACGGCCGTGGGGGCCGTGAGGTCCGGCTGGCCAAGCGTCTCGGGATTGACGGGAATGGGCGGGGTGTAGGGGTTTTGCGGGTCCACCACGGCCCGCAGGACGTCGAGCTTTTTGATTTGCGCTCCGACCCGGTCGTAGTGCCGCTTGACGCCCAGGGCGGCGGCGGCCAGCCCGGCCGTGATGAGGAGCGTCATCCAGCCGCCCTCGAAAAACTTCACCCAGGTGACCATGATGAGAATGAACAGGGTCAGGGCCAAGCCCAGACCGTTGAGGAGCAGGCCTTTTTTCCAGGCCACGCGTTGGCCGCGCACCTCCCACCAGTGGCGCACCATGCCGAGCTGGGACAGCACGAAGGTGATGAACACGTTGATGCTGTAAAGAACGATCAGCAGATCCACCGAGCCATGGGAGGCGACCATGAGGACCAGGGCCGAAGCGCCCATGAGCAGGATGCCGTTTTGGGTCACCAGACGGTCGGACAGCAGGGCGAAACGGGCCGGCAGCCAGCGGTCCAGCGCCATGTTGGACAGCACGCGCGGCCCGTCCACGAAGCCGGCCTGGGCGGCCACGAACAGGAGCAGGGCCTCGGAGACCAGGGTGACCAGCACGAACCCGCCGCCCAGGTCAGGCCCCCAGCCGGCGACCACGTTTTCGAACAGCACGGCGTTGAGGGTCTTGCCGTCCTGGGGGCGCACGTCAAAAAGCAGGTAGCAGGTGATGATGCCGACCACGGTCAGGGTCAGGGACAGGGCCATGTAGAGCATGGTGCGCTTGCCGGTCTTCTCGCGCGGTTCGCGCAGGATGGGCAGGCCGTTGGACACGGCCTCGATGCCGGTATAGGTGCCCGCGCCCATGCTGTAGGCGTGCAGCACCAAAAGCAGCATGCCCAGGCCGCCAAGTTCGGTGTGGGCGGCGGTCACGTCCTGGCCCAGGCGTGAGGCCAGGGCCGGCATGTCGGACACGTGGGCGAACACGCCGTAGCCGATGGCCACGGCATGGGTGGCCACGAAGGTCATGAAGATGGGCACCAGCGCCATGACCGATTCCTTGACCCCGCGCAGATTGAGCACAATAAGCGCCACCACCCCGGCCACGGCCGTGGGCAGGCGGTAGGGCAGGAGGGCGGCCGGCAGGAAGCTGAAGACGGCGTCGGCCCCGCTGGCCACGGACAAGGTGATGGTCAGGACATAGTCGATGAGCAGGGCGCAGCCCGAGACCATGCCGACCTTGGGCGACAACAGCCGCGAGGCCACCACGTAGCCGCCGCCGCCGGTGGGGAAAAGTTCGATGATCTGGGAATAGGCGGCGCTGATGACGCCGATGGTGATCGCCGTGCCCAGGGCCACGAAGACGGCCAAAAACGTGTGTTGCCCCAGAGCCAGGAAGGCCTCGGCCGGACCGTAGCAGGAGGAGGACAGGCCGTCGGCTCCCAGGCCCACCCAGGCGAAAAAGGCCACCAGGGAAAGGTTGTGGAAGATGGACTGGTCGCCCAGGTCGATGGATTTGCCAAAGACAATGCGGCGCAGTCGGCTCGTCGGCCGGCCGGAATCGTTGGACATGATTTTCCCTTGCGTTGGGCGCGCGCCGGTCTCGGGCCGCAAGCCGACGTCTGGCGGCGGCGGGCACGCGCGATCCCCGAAAATTCGGGGCCTCTTCCTTGGGCCGTCGCCGCCCCGCGAAGCGGGAAACGGCGCGCGGCCGAACCTAGGCCGAGTTGGCGGCTCTTCCGGGCGGCTGGGCCTGGGCGCGGGGGCAAGGTAAAAAGCGGATAAAAGGCGACGGACTGGCCAGACGGCCATGGGCGTAAGAAGACATAGGCATCCCTCCGGACGACCGGTTTCGGGAAACCTGCTTGGACAAGCGGTTTCCCCTTCGACGTCTGCGAGGTTAGCTGACGGGCTCGGGCCGAAGAGGTTGCCCTACGCCATGCTGGCGATGCGCCCCGGGTGGTTGGGTCCCCCGCTCCCGCCACGGGCGGGACTCGACGTAGGTCGAGGGATAGACCCGGCTATGGGATGCGTCAAGGCTTGGTCGGCCGTGCCGCCCGCCTGGAGCCGATCATTGCAGGGTTGTCATGGGGCGGCCGGCCGGTTCCTCAAAAAGCGCCGCGTCGCCGAGTGTCCACAACTGGGCCCGGCGGCCGGTAAGTTCGATTTCCAGGTCGGTCTCCCGGTCGCGCAGCCACGGCGGCACCACCAGTTCGTAACGGGCGCTGACGGGCGTCCATTTCTCGCCGGTGTTTTGCAGGGCGAACAGAAGTACGCGCAGGCCATCGGGCCGGGAGCCGTAGATCCGGATCATGCCGTCCCGGCCGACCCTTGGGAAAAGGAGCAGCCTGTCCCGCTTGGCCGTCACGGGCAGGCGCAAGATGCCCGGCCGGGACGGATCGGCCGGGGACAGGGCGGTCCAGGCAGCCTCCTGGTGTTCGTCCACTGGGGCGACGTTTTCCCGGACCGCCAGGAGGGCGGCCTGATCGATCTCGCCGAGGACGGCGAAGCGTTCTTCCTGGTAATTGTCCAGAACCGAGGCGGTCAGCTGGCGTTCGGCCGCGTCCAGGCAGGGGCCGGCCGCGTTTGCCGGACAGAAAAAGGCTTCGACGCCGGTTAAACGCAAGGTCTGGAGATTGCCGCCGGCCAGGGTCGGGGTGCGCGAGGCGCAGCGCAGGATCACCTCGACGTCCATCTTGGCGTAGGGAGCCTGGCGGGTGAGGGCGATCTGGCGTTGATGGGTGGCGTCGTAGCCGGTGGACAGCGGGAAGGCCAGGGGCGGTTCGTCGTCAAAGCGCACCAGGGCCTGGAGCTGGTTGTCCTGGCCGAAGTTGTCAAAAAGCACGTTGATTCGGATGTCCTGGGCCTGGGGCGGCGCGGCGTTGGCAAAAGTCAGGCGCGCGGCCGCGTCAACGTCGTTGCGTACGGGAATAAGGGCCGGGCTCCGGGCATTTTGATGGAAGCGCAGGCCCGAAAGGGCGTTTACCTCGGCAAAGACCCGGCCATAGTCCATGGGCAGGCCATAGCGGGTCGGCAGGGCCGTGACGTGGCGCACCGGATCGCGGGGGACGGCCAGTTCCAGGACGGTGGAGGTTTCGATGCCGTGCCGGGCTACGCCCGGTCCGAAGCGGGCCGTAAAGGCCGCCGCGTTGGGGGCCAGATAGCCCCAATGCTCGCCGACGGCAAAAAGGAGGCGGGCTTCCCGATCCTCGGGCGTCAGGCGGGGATTGGCCAGGGCCAGGGGCGGCGTATGCTGGTCCAGATACCAGGAAACGGCGTTGCCGTAGTAGTCGTTGCCAAAGGCGAGCATCGCTCCCGGCCGGTCCAGGCCGGCGATGCCGGCGGCGGCCAGCTTATAGTTGTTGCCGATGACCGGCACCTGATAGCTGGAGACGTCATAGAACCGGTCGTGATGGACGGCCAGGGGCAACAGCACGGCCAGGGCCAGGGCGGCCAGAGTCACGGCCGGCAGGCGCGGGGCCAGGCGTGGCGAGGCGGCCGCGCCGCCGGCCAGGGCCAGGGCCAGGGGGACGCCCAGGCTCGACAGGTGGCGGGCGTAAAGTCCGGTGCCCCGACCCAGGGCCAGGAGGACCAGAGGCGGCACGGCCGTCAGCAGGGCCAGAACCAGGAAGTTGCGCCGGTCCCGCCGGGCCAGGACGGCAAAGGCGGCCAGGGCGGCCGCGCCCACGGCCAGGCGCGCCGTCAGGACGTCGAAGCTGTAGAGTACGCCGCCCAGGGCCGCCCCAAGGGCCCGGGCGGCGTCGGCCACGGTTTCGTTGGTGTCGGCGATGAGTTGCGGGGTGTGGCTTTGGGCGATGAGGCCGAAATAGGCGGCGGCCGCGATGCCCAGGCAGCCCAGGCCGAAAAGGGCGGCCGCGGTCAGGCGGCCGGACCAGCCCGGACGGTTTTCGGGCGAGACCACGAGCAGGCAAAGCCCCATGGCGGCCATGAGGGGAAAGGACAGATAGTGGCAGGCCGTCATCAGGGCGGCGGCGGCGAGCATGCCGGCGATGTCCCGGGCGCGCCCCCGGCGCAACCAGCCGGCCAGGCAATACAGGGCGCACAAA
This sequence comes from Pseudomonadota bacterium, assembly GCA_023417745.1. Lineage (GTDB taxonomy): Bacteria > Desulfobacterota > Desulfovibrionia > Desulfovibrionales > Desulfovibrionaceae > Solidesulfovibrio. The sequence goes on along the minus strand of JAEZEM010000087.1, from coordinate 6,825 downwards.
AAGAACAGCAGCCACAGGGAATAGGGCCGGGCCATGCGCGAGAGCAGCAGATTCTGGGGCATGGCCAGCCAAATGGCGGCCGCCGCCGTGCCGGCCGCCGGAGAAAAAAGCCGCGTCCCCACAGCCGCCGTGAGGCCGACGCAACCCAGTCCGCACAGGGCGGGCAGCAGGCGCACGGTGAAGTCGTCGTGGCCCAGGCGCAAAAAGCCTTTGAGCAGGATGTAGAACAGCGGCGGATGCTCTTCCAGGGTGCGCGAGAGCGTGACGATATAGTCCAGGGGGTAGCGGGCGTTGAGCGGTGAAGCGGCTTCATCAAGCCACAGGGAGGGCAGGCCGAGGGCGTAAAAGATCAGGCCGGCGGCGACGACAAGAAGCGCGAGTCGCGAGAGCGGCGCGGACCGGGACAACAACAAAGGCGCTCCTTGGCCTGAAATATTGCAGCTCGCCAAAGCGCTGAAGTATGAAATGCATGCTTCTGTGGTGTCAATGTATGGTGAGGCAGTGTTGCGGAAATGTCATGCAGGGCGGCAAGGACGGCCGTCGGTCCGTTTCCTTCCCGTTGCCGCCCGCCCCGGCCTCGGCTAGGGTGGCTCCATGCAACGAGCCGGATTTTCTTTTCTCGCCTGCCCGGACCCGGAGATCGTGCGGGAGCGGGTGGAGCGCCAACTGGCCGACAGCGGCCAGCCGTTTTCCCGGGAGGTGTTTTGGGGCGACGAGGAGCTTGGCGCGCCTTTTTGGAGCGCGCTGACCGTGGGCAGCCTGTTCGCCGGCCGCCGGGCCGTGATCCTGCGCCGGGCCGAGGCGATCCCGCCGGATTTCTGGCCCAAGCTCACCCCGGCGCTCAAGGGCTTTAACGACGCGGTCTGGCCGTTTTTCTGCTTCGAAGGCCCCTTGGATAAAAAAGGCGGCCCCAAGCTCCCCAAGACCTTGACCGAGCAGCCCTATTTCAAGGTGGCCGAGAAGCGCAAATGGCTCTTTGTCTCGCCGGGGCTGACCCGCCGCGACATGGGGCCGCGCCTGGCCGACTGGGCCGGGCGGCGCGGGCTGGTCCTGGAGCCTGGCGTGGCCGAGGCCCTGGCCGCCGCCTTGCCGGCCTCCCTGGCCCATGCCGACAACGAGCTGGCCAAGCTGGAACTGTCCCTGGCCGACCGCACCAGCCTGGAAATGGCCGATCTGGCCCTTCTCTCCCACCATGAAGGCATGGACGGCTTCGCTTTTCTCAATGCCCTGTCCGAGGGGCGCGACCCGACCAAGGTCTGGCAGGAGATTTTCGACAAGGAGTTGGCCGGGGAGGAGATGATCTTTCCCTTCATCGGGCTTTTACTCTACGAAGCGAGGATGATGTGGCGTCTGGCCGTGGGCGAGGCCGACGACGTGCGCCTGCCGCCCCAGGTGCGCCGCCAGAAGGAAGCTATGGCCCGGCGGCTGGGCTCGGCCGGGCTGACCCGGCTTTTTGAGGCGGCCTTTGCCGCCGAAGCCGGCATCAAGACCGGGGCGCGCAAGCCCGATCAGGCCATGGAGTTCCTCACGGCCGAGCTTTTCCGGCTTTTTGGCGGCCAGGGACGGCAAACGGGCCGGGTGGGGCTGTGATCGGCCCGGTTTTTCGCCCACGCCAGGCCTTTGCGCCGGAGTATTCCCCCCCAAAAGGCGACAAACGCCTTGCCCGGACCCGAAACCATGCTTAGTAAGAAAGAACCGCCCCATTACCTCGGCCATCGCCGCCGCCTCAAGGACCGGTTGTTGGCCGATCCGCGCGCCCTGGCGGAATACGAGGTGCTGGAGCTTGTGCTGGGCTACGTCAACGTGCGGCGCGACAACAAGCCCCTGGCCAAGGAGTTGCTTAGCCGCTTTGGCAACCTGCGCGGGGTGCTGACGGCCCGTTTCGAGGAACTGCGGGGCGTGCCCGGGTTCGGGGCGGGAGCCGAGGAGTTTTTGACCCTGTGGCGCGAGGTCTGGGCCAGGTTCCACGAACAGCCCATGCGCGACCGGGCCGTGCTCGGCAGCCCCGACGTGGTGGCCGAAATGGCCCGGGCCCGGATCGGGGTCAAGGAGCACGAGGAATTCTGGATGGCCCTGGTGGACACCAAGAACCGGCTGGTCGGCTGGGAGCGGGTGAGCAAGGGCACGGTGGATCAGGCGGCGGTCTACCCCCGGGAGGTCATCGCCACGGCGCTGCGCTACAACGCCAGCGGCGTGATCCTCGTCCACAACCACCCCGGGGCCGATCCCAAGCCGTCGGCCGAGGACATGGCCTTTACCCGCCGTATCGTGGCCGCGGCCCGGGAAATGGACATCCGGGTGCTCGACCATCTGGTGGTGACGGAAAACCGGTTTTTCAGCTTCCAGGCCGAAGGCATGATCTAGGGCGCGTCCCTTAGAAAATACGAGCGTATTTTTTAAGAAAAATGAACGGTTTTCGTCTGTTGGCCGCGAAACGCCGGAGGCGCTTTTCGGGGCCGCGACACGAGCCAAGGAGGCGGCCATGACGACTGAAACAACGACGCCAAGCCTGCACGCCACGGTTTCGGGCAAGGTCCAGGGCGTGTATTTCCGGGCCTGGGTCTATGACCAGGCCGCCAGCCTGGGGCTTCGCGGCTGGGTGCGCAACCTGGCCGACGGCAAGGTCGAGGTGCTGGCCCAGGGCGACCCCGAAGCCCTGGCCGCCCTTAGGCAGCGCCTGCCCCAGGGCTCGCCGCTGTCCCGGGTGGATGCGGTGGCGGCGGCGATGATCGACCACGACAAAGCCTATGACGCCTTCGCCATTCGCGGCTAAGGACGTTTTCGATACAGACAAGGAGCACATGCATCATGGATGACAAGGAACGCGAATTGCTCGCGGCCGCCGATGGCGCGCCGACCGAAGCGGCCCCGGTTTCCGCCGGCAGCGAGGGCGAGGAAGCCGCGCCGCCCGATATCCCGTCCGAACTCCCGGTGTTGCCGGTGCGCGACATCGTGGTCTTCAACTACATGATCCTGCCGCTGTTTGTGGGCCGGGACAAGTCGGTCCAGGCCGTGGACGCGGCGCTTAACGGCTCGCGCTACATCCTGGTCCTGACTCAGAAGGATGAGAAGGTGGACGAGCCCGGTCCCGACGACCTTTACCGGGTCGGCACCGTGGGCATGATCATGCGCATGCTCAAGATGCCCGACGGCCGGCTCAAGGTGCTGGTCCAGGGGCTGACCCGGGCCAGGGTGACGGATTTTGCTTCCACCGACCCCTATCTGGCGGCCAAGGTCGAGGTGCTCACCGAGCGCGACCCCAAGGAAGCCACCCTGGAGCAGGAAGCCATGATGCGGGCGGCCAGGGAGCAAAGCGAAAAGATCCTGTCGCTTCGCGGCATGGCCACGGCCGACATCATGGCCGTGCTCAACAGCGTCAACGAGCCCGGCCGGCTGGCCGATCTCGTGGCCTCCAACCTGCGGATGCGGGTGGAAGAGGCCCAGCGGCTGCTGGAGTGCGAGGACCCGGTAGAGCGCCTGCGGCTGGTCAATGACCAGCTGGTCAAGGAAGCCGAGGTCGCGGCCATGCAGGCCAAGATCCAGAACATGGCCAAGGAAGGGATGGACAAGGCCCAGAAGGACTTTTTCCTGCGCGAGCAGTTAAAGGCCATCCGCCGGGAACTGGGCGAGGGCGGCGAGGAGTCCGACGACCTTGATGAGCTCAAGGAAGCCCTGGACAAGGTCGGCATGCCCAAGGAAGTCAAGAAGGAAGCCGACAAGCAGCTCAAACGGCTGGTGTCCATGCATCCCGACTCCTCCGAGGCCGGCGTCATCCGCACCTACCTTGACTGGATGGTGGAACTGCCCTGGAAGAAGCTGTCCAAGGACCGCCTCGACATCAAGGAAGCCAAGCGCATCCTGGACGAGGACCACTTCGACCTGGAAAAGGTCAAGGAGCGCATCCTCGAATACCTGTCCGTGCGCAAGCTCAACCCCGGCATGAAGGGTCCCATCCTGTGCTTCGTCGGCCCTCCCGGCGTCGGCAAGACCTCGCTTGGCCGGTCCATCGCCCGGGCGCTTGGCCGCAAGTTCGTGCGCATGTCCCTTGGCGGGATGCGCGACGAGGCCGAGATTCGCGGCCATCGCCGCACCTACATCGGCTCCATGCCCGGCCGGGTCGTCCAGAGCATCAAGCAGGCCGGCACCCGAAACCCGGTCATCATGCTCGACGAGATCGACAAGGTCGGCTCCGACTTCCGGGGCGACCCGTCCTCGGCGCTGTTGGAGGTGCTGGACCCCGAGCAGAACAACACCTTCTCGGACCATTATTTGAACGTGCCCTTTGATCTGTCCAAGGTGATGTTCATTTGCACGGCCAACATCCTGGACACCATTCCGGCGCCGCTGCTCGACCGCATGGAGCTCATCCGCCTGCCCGGCTACACCGAGCAGGAGAAGGTGAAAATTGCCCGGCGCTACATCCTGCCGCGCCAGATCCAGGAAAACGGCCTGGCCGCCGAGGACGTGTCCCTGTCGGATCAGGTCGTGGCCAAGATCATCCGCGACTACACCCGTGAGGCCGGCCTGCGGAACCTGGAGCGCGAGGTCGGGTCGGTGTGCCGCAAGCTGGCCCGGCGCAAGGCCGAGGGCGAGGAGCCGCCATTTCGGGTCACGGCCTCGTCCCTGGAAAAGCTGCTGGGACCGGCCCGGTTCATGGACGACGAGCGCGAACCCGATCTGCCGCCGGGCGTGGCCGTGGGCCTGGCCTGGACGCCGGTTGGCGGGGCGATCCTGCATATCGAGGCGGCCACGCTGCCGGGCAAGGGCGGCTTGCAGCTCACGGGCAAGCTGGGCGAGGTCATGAAGGAGTCGGCCCAGGCCGCGCTCACCTACGCCAAGTCCCGGGCCAAGGAGCTGGGCATCGCCCCGGAGATGTTCGAGAAAAACGACATCCACATCCACGTGCCGGCCGGAGCCACGCCCAAGGACGGCCCCTCGGCCGGCGTGACGCTGGTGACGGCCTTGATCTCGCTTTTGACCAACACGCCGGTGCATAACGATCTGGCCATGACCGGCGAGATCACGCTGCGCGGCCGGGTGCTGCCGGTGGGCGGCATCAAGGAAAAGATCCTGGCCGCCGTGGCCGCCGGCATGAAGCGGGTCATCATCCCGGCGAAAAATATGAAAGACATTCACGACATCCCCAAGGACCTGCGCGGGCGGCTCAAGATCATGCCCGTGGAGCGCATCGACGAGGTCTGGCCGCTGGCCCGGGCCACGGAAGACAAGCCGTCCTGAGGGAATCGGCGACAATGACAAGCCGGAGCGGGCGACCGCTCCGGCTTTTTCGTCCTGCCTCCCCGCGCCCGGTGGTGGCAATCCGCCCTGAGTTGGTGTATCCCACAAGGTGGGGAGAGGAGGCCTTGCGGCGTTTCGCCGGAAAGCTATCCTGTTTATATTATTTGGCAAATTTTAAGCCGCCTTCCGGCGGCCGCCCTTTTTGCTTGCAATCGAAAACGGTTAGGAAAGCCCGCCTATGACCCACCTGCCACTGCCCGCCGATCTGCCCGAGGCCGACGTCAACGACAACGCCATGGTGGTTTTGTCCAAGCGCTATCTGAAAAAATCTCCCGAGGGCATGCCCGAGGAAGACGTCCAGGGCCTTTTCTGGCGGGTGGCCGGAGCCATCGCCAGCGAAGAGGCCAAGTACGCCGCCTCGCCCTGGCAGCCCGAGGCCCTGGCCCGCAAATTCTACGACCTCATGGTCGGGATGCGCTTTCTGCCCAATTCGCCGACGCTCATGAACGCCGGCACGCCGCTGGGCCAGTTGGCCGCCTGCTTCGTGCTGCCGGTGGGCGACTCCATGGACGAGATTTTCGACGCCGTGAAGTTCGCCGCGCTCATTCACAAATCCGGCGGCGGCACGGGCTTTTCCTTTTCGCGGCTGCGCCCGAAAAAAAGCCGGGTCGGCTCCACCGGCGGCGTGGCTTCCGGGCCGGTCTCCTTCATGCGGATTTTTAATACCGCCACCGAACAGGTCAAACAGGGCGGCACCCGGCGCGGGGCCAACATGGGCATCCTGCGCATCGACCATCCCGACATCCTGGAATTTATCGCCTGCAAGGAGCGCGAGGGCGAGCTGACCAACTTCAACATCTCCGTGGCGCTGACCGAACGCTTCATGCAGGTCGTGGAAAAGGGCGAGGACTACGACCTCATCGATCCCCGCGACGGCTCCAAGCGCGGCAGCCTGTCCGCGCCCGAGGTCTTTTCGCTGCTCGTGCGCAAGGCCTGGGAATCCGGCGATCCCGGCATCGTCTTTCTTGACCGCATCAACCGCGACAACCCCACCCCGGCCCTGGGGGCCATCGAGTCGACCAATCCATGCGGTGAACAACCGCTTCTCCCCTACGAGGCCTGCAACCTCGGCTCCATCAATCTGTCGGTCTTTTACGATCCCTCGGCCCCGGACGGCGTGGACTGGGCCGGGCTGGCCGAGACCGTGCATCTGGCCGTGCGCTTTCTCGACAACGTCATCGACGCCTCGCGCTATCCCCTGGACCAGATCACCGAGATGGTCCGGGCCAACCGCAAGATCGGCCTGGGCGTCATGGGGTTCGCCGACCTGCTCTATCTGCTGCGTATCCCCTACGACAGCACCGAAGCCCTGACTCTGGCCGAAAAGCTCATGGAGACCATCCAGGCCGAGGCCCGCAGCGCCTCCAAGGCCCTGGCCGCCGAACGCGGCGCGTTTTCGGCCTATCCCGAGTCCATCTACGGCAAGCGCAACCTCGGTCCCTACCGCAACGCCACCACCACCACCATCGCCCCCACCGGCACGCTGTCCATCATCGCCGGCTGCTCCTCGGGCATCGAACCGCTTTT
>JAEZEM010000035.1 GCA_023417745.1 Pseudomonadota bacterium | reverse complement strand
ATTTCATCCGCCAAGGCGCGTTTGGCGACGGCGCGGCCCGGCTGGGCAGTTCGCGCTGGCGGCGGCTTTGCGAGATCCGCACCGGCCGGGCCAAGTCGGTGTTTCATTTCGACGTGCCCGGGTCGGTAGCCAAGTCGACCTTCGCCGGCCTGACCCAGCTTCGGCGCATCCGCCGGGAAACAGCCCGGCCGCTGCACTGCTGGCCCTTTGACGGCTTTACGCCGCCGGCCGGGACGTCGGTTGTGGCCGAGGCCTATCCGTCCCTGGTCAGCCACCTCTACCCTCGAAGCGGCCGCACCCCGGACCAGCACGACGCGTTCAGTCTGTGCTCCTGGCTCCAGGCCACCGACCGGGCCGGCCGGCTGGGAGCCTTCCTGGAGCCGGCCCTGAGCGAGGCCGAACGTCAGGCCGCCGCCGTCGAGGGCTGGATTCTCGGTCTGGCCTGACCGCCGTGGTCTTCCCGCCGTCGTGCGACGTTTTTCCCGGGGCCGTCCGCCAGTGGCCCGACAAAAAGCGGGCCGCCCGAAACCGGACGCCCCGCTTCCCCGAAGGGTTGCCGACAGAAAGGGAACTATCGCGCCTGACCGGCCTCGTCCGGATTGTCCGGCGTTGCGTCCTCCCTGTCCTCAAAGACGATCACGTAGGCCTGCTCGGATTTCCGGAAGGTATAGCCCGTAGATGCGCCCATGGGCCGAGGTTCGAGGACGGCGCTGACGCCGTCCTTGACGAGAAATGCGGTGTCTGCGCCCGAGGGGGCCTCGGAGAAACCGCTTTCACAGGTGATCGTGCCGTCGGCGTGGCCCAGACAGGTGGAAAGCGCCGGACGGGCCAGGGCCATGGCGGGCATCGTCAGGACCAGGAAGACGATTCCAACGAGCAGGCGTTTTTTCGTGGCCTGCCGTCGCGATCCAGGCCTTGTCCGGGCAGTCGGCGGTTTACCGGACAGCCTTTTGCGGCCGCGACCGGAAAGGAAGGCTTCAGGCATTGGGCACCGCCTGGCGGACCGGCCCGACCGGCAGGGAGACGCTCCTTTTGCGATGGGGCACAAGCCCGGCCACCACGGTGGCGGCGACGGCCAGGCCGTAGAAACTCCACATGGCGGTCAGGCCGTCCAAGCCGAGCAGCCGGCTGCCGGTGAACACGGCGCTGGCCACGACAATGCCGAGCACCATGGGATACACAATGGCCAATGCCATCCAGCGCATCTCGCCGGTCTGGATCTTGATCATCATGGATGTGGCCATGCACGGCGGATACAGGGCCATGAACAGCATCAAGGCCAGGGCGTGCAGAGGCGTGAAGTCGATCTCGCCCTTGCGCATGGCCTCGACCAGGGATTCGGTGTTTTCGTCGCCGGCTTCGAGCCGGTAGATCGCGCCCAGGGTGGCCACGGCTGATTCCTTGGCGGCAAAAGCCGAGAGCAAGGCGGCATTGATGCGCCAGTTGAAGCCGGCGAACTGGGTTGCAGGCTCCAGGAACCGGCCGAGCATGCCGAGAAAACTCGTTTCCAGGCGTTCCTGGCGCATTTCCAGGCTGATGGCGTCGCGGGCGGCGGCAAAGGCCTGGACGGCGGCCTGGGCTTCCTCGGCTCCGGCATTGCCGCCGGGGCTGACCAACTCAAAAAACACGGGATTTTCGGCCCGGAAACGCGCCCCGAGCGCCTGGGCCTCGCCTGGATCATCGTCCTCGCCCAGGGCCTCGTCGTAAGCCTCCTCGTAGCGCAGGTAGCTAAGCAGCCCCTCGCCGGCCAGGGCCGAAGCGAAGCGCGAACCGGCCAGGGCGGCGTCGAGTTCGACCCGGGCGTCTTGAAGGCGGGCCTCATGTTCGGCCTTGTGTTCCCGGCTGATGCCCGGAAACTGGAGCAGCACAAACACGATGACGGTGACGGCGGCCACGATGGTAACGATCTTGCGAATAAACAGCGTCACCTTCTCGATGGTCCGCGTCAGCAGGTTTCGCAGCGTCGGCAAATGATAAGGCGACATTTCCATGATAAACGGCGCGCTTTCATAGTTTGACAGCAGGGAACCGGACAATATCCGGGCAATGGGCAGGGCCATGAACAGCGTCACCGTGGAGATGAAAAAGATGGTCGAGCCGACATGGTCCGGGAAAAACGCGCTGACGAGCAGCACATACAGCGGAACCTTGGCCAGGCAGTTCATGAGCGGGATGACGAGGATGGTGGCCAGGCGCGATTTGTCGTCGGGAATGGACTTGCAGGCCATGACCCCGGGCACGCAGCAACCGCCCAGATAGACGCCGGCCAGCACCATGGGCAAGGTGGATTGGCCGTGCAGGCCGTAGGACCGGAAAAGGCGATCCAGAATAAACGCCATACGCGGCAGGTAGCCGGAGTCCTCCAGGATGGCGACGCAAAAAAAGAGCAAAAAGAACACCGGCACGTATTCGAGCAGGGAGTTGACGGAATCCACCACCCAAAGCCCGAGCGAACGTGAGAGCGGATCTTCGAGCATTCCGGCCGGCGGCAGCAAATCGCCGACAAAGGATTTGATCGCGCCCAAAAGCGGCGCGATGTAGGCGATGCAGTGCTCGCCGCCGACAATGGAGATCTGATAGAGCACAAGCAGGATGGCGACCAGGATCACCGGGCCGAGGATCTTGTGGCACAGCACGGCGTCGATGGCGTCGGTGCGGGTCCGCTCCGGGCCGGCGGAACGGATCACGGCGGCCTTGGCCAGATCTCGGGCCAATCGGCGACGGGCCAGAGCGGCAAAGGCCTGGACGGTTTCGCCGGTTTCCCGGCCAAACGCCTGGCGAAGCTCGTCCACCAGCGCAAACAGGCGCACGGGATCGAAAAACGCCTCGCCCACGAATTCCGTCACCCCGGCGTCGGCCTCCAAAAGCCGCACCGCCAACCAGCGCCGGGAGACGCCCAGATCGCCGCCTTCGGCCAGCAGCTCCTCCACGGCCCGGACATGGGGTTCGAGAAGGCCGTAGTTCACCCGAAACGGTTCGTCCTTGGGCGGCTGCTCCAGAGCCTGGGTCATGGCCTCGGACAGCTCGGCCCGGCCCTGGCCCTTGCGCCCGACGCCGGTGGAGACCGGCACGCCCAACCGGGCCGAGAGCGCCTCGGGATCGAATTCCTGGCCCCGCCGGGCAGCCACGTCCATCATGTTGCAATGGACCACCACGTTGGCTTCCAACTCCAGCAGCTCCACGGTCAGGCACAGATGGCGGCGCAGGTTGGAGGCGTCGATGACGTTTATCACCACCCGGGGATGGTCAAAGAGCAGAAAATCGCGGGTGACGCGCTCTTCCGGGGAATAGGAACTGACGGAATACGCGCCGGGCAGGTCCACCAGTTCGCAACTGCGGTTGCCGAGTTTGAAATGGCCCGATTTTTTCTCCACGGTGACGCCGGGAAAGTTGGCCACGTACTGGCGCGCGCCGGTGAGCATGTTGAACACCGTGGACTTGCCGCAGTTGGGTTGGCCGGCCAGGGCGGCGAGGATGCGCGCGCTCATTGTGCCATAACCTCGACCAGGGAGGCCTCGCTGCGCCGAAGGCTGACCAGAAAGCCGTCGATCTTGATCTCAATGGGGTCACGAAACGGCGCGTTTCGCACCACCGTCACCGTTTCGCCCGGCGATAGCCCCAGATCGCCCAGGCGTTGCCCCAGGCAGCCGTCGCAGCCCACCCGGGCCACCGTGCACTGCTCGCCCGGGGCAATGGCCCCCAGATGCGTGCGCTTGTCTTCCTCGCGCCTATCCATAATCCCTCCCGAACAAGCCTGGGGCTTGGATACGTTGAGAATGCCTGTTAATTTCAATTACAGGCCGCAGCGGCGTCCGCAGCCGCCGTGCCGCAGAGTCGGGCCATAAGACTGTCCACGCCGCCAAGCGCCTCCTCCACCCGACGAGCGTGGTCCTGGCCGGCCAGGGACGAGGCCTCGATGGCCATGGCCTTGGCCAGGGTTTCGGCCAGGGCCGCGCCGGCCTGGTCTAGGGGAGCCAGGGACTGGCCCACGGCCTCGGCGCTGCCTTGGCCCTGGCTTCTGGCGGCTTCGGCGTCGCCGGCAATGGAGCTCAAGGCCGCGCCAACCCGGCCGGACAGGTCGAGGAGTTCTCCGGCGGCGGCATTGGCCTCGGCCAGCAGGCCGGCATTGCCCTCGGCCTGGGTCATGACCTGGCCCAGCTGGGCAGCGGTCCGGGCGGCGGCCTCCTTGGAGCGTTCGGCCAGCCGGCGCACCTCGTCGGCGACCACGGCGAATCCCCGGCCGTGATCGCCGGCCCGAGCCGCCTCGATGGCGGCATTAAGGGCCAGCATGTTGGTCTGGTCGGCGATGTCGGCAATGACCTCGCCGGTGTCGGCGGCAAAGCGCAAGCCGCCGAGCAGTTCGGCAAAGGCGGCGCAAAGGCCGTCCATGGCGGCAGACAGGGTGCGGCAGCCCTGGCCCAGGCCCTCTTCCAGGCGGCGGGCGCTCTCAGCCGTGGCGGCGGCGGCGTTGGCCTTGGCAGCGGCGGCCAGGGCGGCCTCGGAGGCCTGGCGCACGGCGGCCAAGGCCACGTCGAGGAGGTTTAGGGCTTCGCCGAGGCTGGCCGACTGGCCGGCCACGAGGTCCACGGCGGCGGCGCTGTCGGCCAGAAGCGCCCGGGTCCGTCCCCAGGCGGCGTCCACATGGCCGCGCACCTCGCCCACTACCTCGGCCACCGCGCCAGCGTGCGCCTGGTCGGCCTGCTTGCGGGCCTTGGCCGCGTCGCGAAGGGCCTTGAGCGCCTGACGGTTTTCGGTAAAAGCCTGGCGGCGCTGTTCCTCGACCTCGCCCGCCAAGCCCGCCACCCGGTTGGCCACGTCGCCGGCCGCCGGCCACAACTCGGCCAGGGGGCCAACGACAAGCCCCAGAGGAGGCGGCCCCTGGGCCCGGACGCCGTCCGCCGCCTGGGCCAACCGGTCAGCCATAAGGCGCGTCGGCCTTTCCGCCAGCAGGGCCAGGCCGGCCAAGGTCAGGCACAAGGCAGACAGGCCGGCCAGCAGCACGGCTGCGACCGGCGGCATCTGCCACAGGACGGCCCCCCCGGCTGCTCCCCCGGCCGCCGCAGCCACAATGCCGGCCAGGGCCAGGGAACCCGGATGGGGCGCGCGCCAGCAACAATGCCGGCCGGCCGTCATTTCCCGGGCCACTTGCTGCCCATCCGCCACCATGGCGACGTCATCCATGTCGTCCCCCCCTCGCTCCTTGATCCTTGTTTGCAAGCATCTTCCCCTGCGGCGAGCACAGTGAGCGTTTCACGCGCAGCCAACAGGTATTTCCTCCCGCTCGCCGTTGCAACGACGCCGTCCCCTTATCCCCCTTTCAGGGAGGGTCCGGGAGGGGGTTACCCCCTCCCGGCCGCCGGAGGCTTCTCCCTCTTGTTAGAGCGCCAGTAGCGTAAATGTGAGCGCCTTGGCGTCCTCGGCGAACTCCTCGCCGCATTCGCAGGCGATGTCGTTGTCCTTGTCGTAGCGCCAATTGACGGTGATGTTCGTGCCCGAGGCGGCGGCCCGCTCCAGGATCTCGAAGAGGTCGAGCAGGGCCTTGGACGAGGACGAGCTGAAATAGACCAGTTCCAGATCGAACACGACCGGTCCGGCCGGTTGGGCGGCCAGGTAGCTCTTGACCCAGGTGAACAGCGGTCCGAAGAACGCGGCCGCGTTTTCCGGATAGCATTCGCCCTTCATGCGGTGGCGATGGCTGGCCGCGTCGAAATGGACTTCCGGCGTGGAGCGCGTGGGGGCGCTGACAAACGGCTGCATGAACACTCCTCTTCTTCGCCTGCGCGCTGCCGGACCAGCTGACGGCCTTGGCCCCGGGCATGCGCGGCGGCTAATGAATGCGACGGCGACTGGGCGAGGCCATGGGCCTTGGGCCGCGTCCTTGAAATCATCGGGCCTTGGCAAAGCCAACAGGCTGGCGTCGCTGTTGTGACGCCAAGCGCGTGTCGTACCCACGCAAGGCGCGCACAGCGCTTGACCGGCAACAGACTGCAACGATCAACCGTTCAAAATATCATCATATTTTTTCAAAGCCGCCCTATCAGGCGATGACGACGTCCAGGGAGAACCAAGCCAGGTCGTCGGATACGGCCTCGATCTCGTAGCGCATGGGCGAAACGGCCCGCCGGGCCATTTCCAGAAACCCCAGCCCCGCGCCGCGTGACTGCGCGTCCGGCCCCTGCTGGCGGGCAGCCTTGTACAGGGTCTTGAGGCCGTCCTTGTCGACCCCGGCCAGTGCGTCGAGGCGTTCCCGGATGCGCGGCCCCAGGTCCTTGACGATGAGATTGCCGCAGCTCAGGCACAGCCCGGCCGGGTCCAAACGGATGATGAGTTCTCCGGACGCCATACGGCCCGTGGCCATGTCCACGGCGTCGGCGGCGTAGCGCAACACGTTTTGCAGCTGCTCCACCAGCACGGCGAAAGCCTGGGACGCCCGGGAGCGGTTGGCGATCTCGAAGTCCACCTTGCGCCGGATCATGGAGCCCAGCCCCTCCACCACCTCTTGGGTCACCGGCCCCTTGAAGTAGAGGACCACGC
>JAEZEM010000458.1 GCA_023417745.1 Pseudomonadota bacterium | reverse complement strand
TGTCGGACCACAGGATGATTCTGGCCCGGCCGAGGATTTTGTTCTTGGGTATCGCGCCGAAAAAGCGGGAATCGTAGGATTCGTCCCTGTTGTCGCCAAGAACGAAGTAGCTGTCGGGTGCAACGGTCATGGCGGGCATCGAGTCTCTTCGAGCAAGCACTGTGGAGTCGCTATGTCTGGCCTGGTTGTCGTCAATGGGAGCGCCGTTGACGAACACCCGCTTGTTCTCGATGGTCACGATGTCGCCGGGCTTGGCGATGATCCGTTTGATGAACAATTTCGTTTCGTCCTCAGGGAAGAAAAACGCGACCACATCGTTGTAATCCGGCTCTCCAGGCTCGTATGCCGTCAGGTCGACAAGGACATGATCATCCAAAATGATCGTGTCGCTCATGGAACTTGAGGGCATGCGTCGCTCTGCTGGGATAAAATTCAACGAATCAAAGAAGAAAGAAAACAGGCTGGAAAGAAGGGCAAATGCCATGAGACTGTCTAGACGCATGAACCATCGTTTTTTATTCCCTGGTTCCCGTGACGAGAGCCGTCCTGCGTCGAATGCGATGTAGGCATAGGTAGCGAGATAGGAAATGACGATGAGAAACAGGCCTACCGTCGTGTAGATGGTTTTGAAGTAAATCTGTCCAAGGTACGTTGTCGAGAGAAGCAGCGAAAAGACTATTCCCCTGGCTGGATAGCCGACGGCGATGTGCCCCAGGCCCGGTATCAGCAGGCTCCAGAAAACCGCTGCTTTTGACCAGTGTTTGTTCTTGGCGGGAAGATCCTTCATGTCGACCTGGAGTGTCCGGAAGATTGCTGCTCACGATAGGCCCGTAGGGGCAGGCGAGGTGGCGGCGTGGTTGTTCGGCGGCAGTGTATTTGCTGGCCGATAAAAATCAAGCACGAGGCGTGGGAGGCTCCTGGAAGGTCGTGGCCGTGTCGGCCTCCCGCGCGCATCCCTGCCGGATGTCGTCGCTTTCCAGCCTCGTGGCGATCTCCCGCAGCAGCCCCTGTTTGTCGGCGGCCCAGGCCGGGGCGAGGAGTTCGCCCGGGGCGGGATCGGCGTTTTGGCGCTCCACGGCCACTTGGGGCGGCAGCAGGGCGATGGCCCGGCACACGGCCTCGACGTAATCCTCGCGGGCCATGGGCTGGTAGCCGCCGGCGGCGTGCAGGGCGGCCAGGCCGGAACCGGTGACCACCAGCGTGTTGTGGAGCTTGACCCCGGCGATGGGCAGGGCGGCCACGAAACGCACGGTGGCGAGAAAATCTTCGATGCCTTCGCCCGGCAGGCCGGCCATCAAATGGGCCGTGACGCCAAGGCCCGCGTCGGCGGCCATGACGGTCGCCCGGGCGAAATCGGCCGCCGTGTGGCCCCGGTTTATGCGCTGTAAGGTCGCGTCGCTTACCGATTGCAGCCCCATCTCCAGACGCGTGTGCCCGATGGGCGCGGCGGCCAGCAGGGCGATTTTTTCGATGTCCAGGCAGTCCGGGCGGGTACCCAGGCAAAGGCCCTCGATGCCCGGCAGGGCGATCAGTTCGTCCAAAAGCGCGGCCAGGCGCTCGGGCGGGCCGTAGGTGTTGGAAAAGGATTGGAGATAGGCGACAAGGGCTTCGCCGCGACGTCTTGCCGGCGCAGTGAGCTTGTCCCATTGCGCCCGGAGGCCGAAGCCTTTAAGGTGCAGTCCCGTTCCCGATCCGGCCGCGTTGCAAAAAAGGCAGCCGCCCCGGGAGAACGCACCGTCCCGATTGGGGCAGGAACTTCCCGCATCCAAAGGAATTTTCTTGGCCTTTCGGCCGAAAATGGCCCGAAAAGCCTGGGCGAGCGTGTGGACGCGGGCAGTCATGGCGGTTTATTGGCCGGAAAATCTCTCGTTGACAACACGGGACGAATCGGCAAACACAACCCGTCTGCGAGAGCATGGGCCGATTTTGCGGCAAGCGAGGCGATATGTCCAGTTTTTTGAATAGGATACTGGGGCTTTTCTCCAATGATCTGGCCATCGACCTGGGAACGGCCAACACCTTGGTGTTCGTCAAGGGCAAGGGCATCGTCCTGTCCGAACCCTCGGTGGTGGCGGTAAAAAAGGACCCCCGGGGCGGCAACAAGGTGCTGGCCGTGGGCCTGGAAGCCAAGCGGATGCTTGGCCGCACCCCGGGCAACATCGTGGCCATCCGTCCCATGAAGGACGGCGTTATTGCCGACTTCGAGGTGACCGAGGCCATGCTGCGGCACTTTATTTCCAAGGTGCACAATTCCCGCCGGCTGGTGCGCCCGCGCATCATCATCTGCGTGCCGACAGGCATCACCCAGGTGGAAAAGCGGGCGGTCAAGGAATCGGCCCAGAGCGCCGGCGCGCGCGAGGTCTACCTCATCGAGGAGCCCATGGCTGCGGCCATCGGGGCCAACCTGCCCATCACCGAACCCACCTCCAACATGGTGGTGGACATCGGCGGCGGCACCACGGAAGTGGCGGTCATTTCGCTGTCCGGCGTGGTCTATTCGAAATCCGTGCGTGTTGGCGGCGACAAGATGGACGAAGCCATCATGCAGTACGTCAAACGCAAGTACAACATGCTGATCGGCGAATCCACGGCCGAACAGATCAAGATTCAGGTCGGCTCGGCCCATCATTCCACCAGCCAGGGCGAGATGGAAGTCAAGGGCCGGGACCTCGTCACGGGCATTCCCCAGAACATCACGATCTCCTCCGAGGAAGTGCAGAAATCCATTTCCGAGCAGGTGGAGAGCATTGTCCAGGCCGTGCGCATCGCCCTGGAGCAGACGCCCCCGGAACTGGCCGCGGACATCGTGGACCGGGGCATCGTGCTGACCGGCGGCGGGGCGCTTTTGCGCGGCCTCGACCAGCTGCTGCGCGAGGAAACCTCGCTGCCCATCACGGTTGTTGACGACCCCCTTTCGACGGTTGTCCTCGGCTCCGGCCGGGCGCTGGACAACCTGGACGTCCTGAAGGAGGTCACGATAGATTAAACCCACCCCGCAGCGGATCGCGATCGGCCTGCTCGTCGTCCTGTTTCTTTACCTCGGCCTTTTCACCTGGAACATCCGGACGGGCTACGTCGATACGTTGGCGAGCCACACCGGATTGGAATTCACCAGGTGGGTTTTGGCCCCGGGAAAGTGGGTCCACGAACAGGTTGCGTCGTTTTGGAGCCGCTATCTGTATTTCGTGGGCATCAGGCAGCAAAACGACCAGCTGCGCCTGGAGCTTGATACCGCGAAAAAAGAGCTCGCCGAGTTGCGTGAAAACGCCTCGGAGGTCGTGCGTTTGCGCCAGCTCCTGTCCCTGACGCCGCCCGTGGATTGGACGCGTCGGGCGGCGCGCATTATTTCGCATCGCCTGGGGCCCAACGCCGCCCTGGAGACGTTTCTTATCGACAAGGGCAGCGCCCACGGCGTTTCGGTCAACATGCCGGTGGTCTCTCCCGACGGGGTGGTCGGGCGGGTGCTGCGCCTGTCGCCCACGGCCGCGACCATTCTGCTGATCACCGACCCCAACAGCCGCATTCCCGTGGTTTCCCAGAAAAACCGCACCCAGGGCATCGTCAAGGGCGAGGGGCCGACCAAGGAGCTCACTCTCCAGTACGTGCCCCAGGGCGCGCCCATCGAGGAGGGCGAGGTGCTGGTCACCTCGGGGCTGGAAGAAATTTTCCCCAAGGGGCTGCCCGTGGCCAAGGTGACCTCGGTCGGGCGCTCGGGGTCGTCGCTGTTTCAGCTCATCCACGCCGCGCCGCTTTTCACGCCGCGCCAGCTTGAGGAAGTGGCCTTGCTGTTTAAAGCCAACGCGGCGGCCGCGCCGGCTCCGGCGGCCACGCCCGTTGTCGTGCCGCCGCGGGAGCCGGCCACGGCCCCGGTCTCGCCGGTCATCACGCCGCCAAACGCCGATCCGACCGGCAAGACGCCTAAGGGCCTCAAGACCCCGGCCGCCATCCCGCCGGCTCCGGGCCAGGGCGCGCCGCCGCCGACTCCGGCTCCGGCGCCGACGCCAGCCCCGGCTCCGGCTGTGGTCGAACCGGCCAAGCCGGCCAAGAAGGCCGACAAGCCGACCGAGTCCGAGAAAAAACGCCGCAAGCCGGCCCGGACCGCAGGGCAATGAGACCGGCCCACATCGTCTTCTGGACCCTTTTGACGTTCGCCGGGGTCTGGCTGCAAAACATCGTCCCCGGGGTGGACTTCCTGGCCCCAGGGCTTATCCTGGCCATGCAGGAGGAGAAATGGACCGTGCCGGTGTGGCTGGGGGCCATCTGGCTCTTCATCCAGGAAGGCACGGGCTCCATGCCCTTTGGCGCGGGCATCCTCTGGTACGGCGCTTTGGCCGGTCTGTATTTTTTCGGGCATTGGCTGTTTGAAGCCCGAAACTTCCTCTTCATGCTCATTTTAGGAGCTTGTCTCGGGGCCATGCATTTTCTTTTCATCAACGTCATGGCTTTGCTCCAGGACTGGTCCATCTACCTGGACCGGCTGGGCGTCGAGGCGATCCAGCAGGCCCTGATCTTCCCCATTGAGTGGGGTCTTTTATACCTCATTCATCACCATCTGCCCGGCGATCCCCATGCGGCTTGAGACCGAAACCCCGCAACAACACGCGCCCCGTTCCGGGCTGATCCTGCTCCAGGCCCTGGTGCTGGTGCTTTTTTGCCTGTTCACCCTGCGCCTGTGGTATTTGCAGGTCCACAAGGGCGGCACGTTTGCCGACATGGCCCGGGACAACCAGCTGCGCCAGGTGCTCATCGGCTCGGCCCGGGGCCGCATCCTCGACAAGAACGGCACGCCCCTGGCCGTCAGCGAACCGTCGTTTGCCCTGGGACTGGTGCGCGAGGACTGCGAGGACCTGGACGGCACCCTGGACAAGGTCTCGGAATGGACGGGCGTGGACAAGCATGTGCTGTCCGAGACGGTCAAGCGCGGCAAGAAGCGGGTCAAGCCCTTTGAGCCGCTCATCCTCATCACCGACCTGCCCTACGAGGCCCTGGCCCGCATCGAGGCCAACGCCATGCTCTATCCGGGCCTGGAGATCGTGGTGCGCCAGAAGCGCTACTATCCCAGCGGAGCGCTGCTGTCCCATGTGCTCGGCTATGTGGCCGAGGCCAACGAGGAGGAGCTGGAAAAAAATCCCCAGCTCTCCCTTGGCGACTCCGTGGGCAAGCAAGGGCTGGAGCTCACCCACGAGGACGAGTTGCGCGGCTCCAAGGGCCGCAAGCAGGTGGAAGTCGACGCCTTTGGCCGTCAGCACAACGAATTTATTCTGGAGCCGCCCAAGGCCGGCAGCGACCTCAAGCTCTCCATCGACATCGGCCTGCAACGCGAATGCACCCGCCTGCTGGAAGGCCAGGCCGGGGCCATCCTGGTCATGGAGCCCGACACCGGCAAGATTCTGGCCATGGTCAGCCAGCCGAGCTTTGACAACAACATGTTCGTGCTGGGCGTGCCGGCCGACAAGTGGCGGGAGCTGCGCGACAACCCGCGCCATCCCATCCAGAACCGGGTGACCCAGGGCGTCTATCCGCCGGGTTCGGTCTTCAAGCTCCTCATGGCCGCCGCCGGCCTGTCCGAGGGCTTTGTCCGGCCCGGCGACGTGGTGTCCTGTCCCGGCACCTACAAGGTCGGCAACCGCGACTTCCACGATTGGAAAAAGGGCGGCCACGGTTCGCTGGATCTGCGCGGGGCCCTGGTCCATTCCTGCGATATTTATTTCTACAAGCTCGGCGACCGCATGGGCATCGACCGGCTCCACGACTATGCCGTGGCCAGCGGCTTCGGGACCCGCACGGGCATTGACCTGCCCCACGAAAAAGCCGGGCTCATTCCCTCCAAGGAGTGGAAGAAAAAGCGCTTCGGCGCGGCCTGGTCCAAGGGCGAGACGGTCATCGCCTCCATCGGCCAGGGCTACGTGCTGACCTCGCCGCTGCAGATCGGCCGCTACCTGTCGGCCCTGGTCAACGGCGGCCGGCTCATGAAGCCCGAGCTGGTGGAGACCGACGCGCCCCAGGTGGACGCCACGCTGCCGCTTAAGGACGGCGACCGGCAGGTGATCCTCGACGCCATGGTGTCCACGGTGGAAAACGGCACGGCCAAGTCGTTGCTGCGTTCCGACGCGGTCATGGCCGGCAAGACCGGCACGGCCCAGGTGGTCAAGCTGATAAATCCCGACATCCGCCGCAAGACCCACGAAATGCCCTACGAGCAGCGTGACCACGCCTGGTTGGCCAGCTGGGGCCGAAAGGACGGCAAGACCTACGTGGTGGTCTGTCTGGTGGAGCACGGCGGCCACGGCGGCGAGGTCAGCGGCCCGATGGCGCGCAAGGTCTACGAATATTTGTTCGGCCCGGCCCCGGGCAAGCCGCCTCGGGCGGCCGGCCCGGCCCCGGTCGCCGCGCCGGGCGAGCCGGCCGTCGACCCGGGCGACGTCGGGGATTAGCCGGCCCGCCTGGGCGGGGTCATTGCCACCAAAACAAGGCGGACGCGGGAGCCGGCCGACGCCGGGTCTTTTCCGACGCCGAGCCGGGCGTGCGCCGCCGACCGGGGTTGCTCCATGCCCTTTGACAGACGCTTCATCCTGAGCGTGAACTGGTCCCTGGTGGCCCTGACCGCCATGCTGTTCGGGGTCGGGGTGCTCAACCTCTATTCGGCCAGCGGCTTTCGCATGGGCGATGAACTGACGATGCAGCCCTTCTACAATCGCCAGCTCATCTGGGGGCTGGCCGGACTCGGCTGCCTGCTGGCCATGGTGGTCTTCGACTACAAGTACCTGGCCGTCATCGCCTGGCCGCTGGTCATCTCCACCTCGGTGCTGCTGGTCCTGGTGCTGGTCATGGGCAAGACCGTGGGCGGGGCCAAGCGTTGGCTGCCCATCGGCGGTTTCGCCTTTCAGCCCAGCGAGGTGGCGAAAATCGCCTTGCTGCTGTTGGCCGCCAAGCTCCTGTCCAAGCGCTCGGAGCGGCTGGGCTGGCTGGATCTGGCCGGCATCCTGGCCGTGTCCATGCCGGTGGCCCTGCTCATCATCGTCGAACCCGATCTCGGCACGGGCTTAAACGTCCTGCTCCTGGTGGCCGGGCTCATCCTCTTCCGGGGCCTCACCGGCCCGGTGTTCAAAACCCTGGCCATCGCCGCCCCCATCCTCGTCCCCTGCGGTTGGTTTTTTCTCAAACCCTACCAGAAGGGCCGCATCCTGACCCTGTTTGATCCCCAGCGCGATCCGCTCGGGGCCGGCTACCACATCATCCAGTCCCAGATCGCCATCGGCTCGGGCCAGATGTGGGGCAAGGGCTTTTTGGAAGGCACCCAGAGCCAGTTGCGCTACCTGCCCGAAAAGCACACCGACTTTGCCGTGGCCGTTTTCGCCGAGGAGTGGGGCTTTATAGGCGGCATCGTTCTTTTGACCCTTTTCTGTCTGTTTTTGCTGCAATTTTACGTCACGGCCAAAAACGCCAAGGACCGCTTCGGCAGTTATCTGGCGGCAGGCGTGTTCTTCTATTTCTTCTGGCAAATCCTCATCAACATGGGTATGGTGCTCGGCATCATGCCGGTCGTTGGCATCCCCTTGCCGTTTATCAGTTACGGGGGGAGCGCCACCATCGTGAACTTCACCCTCGTGGGCATTGTCGTCAACGTCTCCATGCGGCGCTACCTGTTCAAAAAAGGCTAGCGCGGAAAGGACTTGCGGCCACGGGGGGAATTTCTCCGGCGGTCGGAGGGCCTTGTGGGCAAGCACGACATCAACGCCTTCCTGGGGGTCGGCACGTCTTTCGTGGGACGGCTGACCTTTGGCGGCGTGGTGCGCATTGACGGGCATTTCGAAGGCGAAATCGTCTCGACGGGAACCCTTGTCGTCGGCAGCCAGGCCCATGTGGCCGGGCGGGTCGAGGTGGCGCGTCTGGTGTGCGACGGGGTCGTTGCCGCCGAGGTGGCGGCGTCGTCGTCGGTGGCGGTGCATGGCCGAGGGCGGCTTTGCGGCGCGGTGCGCACGCCGTCGTTGTCCGTGGCCGAAGGGGGCCGGGTGGACGGGCTGGTGACCATGGGAAACGGGGAGGAACCGCCCCGTCAGGCCCTGGCCGCAGGGGATTCGATCAATTCTTCACAAACCTCGCCAAGCTAGGCGGGGCGCGGGTTTTTGGGCTGTTGGGCAGTATGGAATTTGTCAAAAAGGGCTGGACAGGCCGGAGCAAATCCGCTACAGCCGCTTGCTGACTTTGCAAAAATTTTCACAACCTCCCGGAGGGCGCCGATGATTGACTTAAACGCCACGTTTTTCGTCCAACTCGTCAACTTTGTGCTCATCCTGATCCTGCTCAACGTCATTCTCATCGGACCCATCCGCAAGGTGCTCAAGAAGCGGGCCGAATTCGTCGCCTCCCAGATGGAAGGCATCGAGTCCTTCACGTCCTCGGCCGACGCCAAGCTCAAAGACTACGAACTGTCCCTGGACGCCGCCCGCGCGGCCGCCACGGCTGGCCGCATGGCCATGAAGGCCGAGGGACAGGCCAAGGAAAAGGATCTGCTCGAGGCTGCCGGCGCTGAGGCGGCTTCGAAGCTGCAGGCGGCTCGGGCCGAGATTTCCGCCCAGTCCGCCGCGGCGAAGAAGGCCCTGGAGGGCAAGGTGTCGGGGTTGGCCTCCAAGGCCGTTGCCAAGGTGCTGGCGGCGTAAGGCCGAAGGTTTCCAGGATTTCTCAAGGAAAGGGAGGGTTTCAATTGAAAAGGCTCCACCTCATCGCCACCGTGGCCCTGGTGTTCGGCCTGGCTGCCGTGGCCTACGCGTCGGGCGACGCCGGGGGCGCGGAAGCCCACGGACTGAACTGGAAGGATTTCCTGTTCCGCGTGGTGAACTTCGTGTTGGTGTTCGGCGTCATCGCCAAGCTGGCCGGGAAAAAGATCGTGGGCTTTTTCCGGGGGCGCGGCGAGTCCATTGAGAATCAGCTGAGCGAGCTCGATTCGCGCAAGGCCGAGGCGGCCAAGCGTCTGGCCGAGATCGAGGCCTCCATCAGCAATTTGAGCGCCGAGAAAGCCCGGATCGAAGACGAGTACCGTCGCCAGGGCGAGGCCCTTCGCGACTCCATCGTCGCCGCCGCCGAGGAAAAGGCCGTCCAGATCAAGGAACAGGCCGTTTCCGCCGCCGCCGCCGAGACCCGGGTCGCCATGCAGGAGCTTCGCGCTCAGCTGGCCGATTCCGTGGTGGCCGCGGCCAAGGCGTCGCTGGAAAAGAAGTTGACCGCCAAGGACCAGGACAAGCTCGTGGATGAATACTTAACCAAGGTGGTGTTCAATTGACCGGCAACATCGTCGCGCGCCGTTACGCCAAGGCGCTTTTCGCGCTGGCCAAGAAGGCCGGCAAGAAAGCCCCGGCGGAGTACGGCAAGGACCTGGAGGCCTTTGCCTCCGTCCTTGAGGGGTCTCCGGATCTGCTTAAGGTCTTTGCCAACCCCATCATCAGCGCCGATGTGAAGAAGTCGGTGCTGTCCGGGGTGGCTGGCAAAATCGGCCTCAAGCCCATGGTCATCAACTTCCTGTCCCTTCTGGCCGACAAGGACCGCCTGCCCTATGTCCTGGAAGTGTCCGCCCTCTACCGGACCCTTCTGGACGAGGCCGAAGGCGTCATGCGCGGCCAGCTGGTCACCGCCTTTGCCCTGGCCGACGCGCGCCAGGACCAGATCAAGGTCAAGCTCGAAAAGCAATCCGGCAAGAAGCTGGTGCTGTC
This sequence comes from Pseudomonadota bacterium, assembly GCA_023417745.1. Taxonomy (GTDB): domain Bacteria; phylum Desulfobacterota; class Desulfovibrionia; order Desulfovibrionales; family Desulfovibrionaceae; genus Solidesulfovibrio. The sequence continues at coordinate 7,238 of JAEZEM010000458.1, read as the reverse complement.
TTTCGCCGTTGATCCCTCCATCATCGGCGGCGTCGTCCTTAAGGTCGGCGACAAAGTGTTGGACGCGAGCCTTCGCGCCCAGCTCGAAATATTGAAAGAACAAATCAAGAGGGGTGAGTAGGGCCATGCAAATCAAAGCGGAAGAGATCAGCCAGATCATCGAACAGCAGATTCAGCATTACGAGTCTCGCGTTGAGATGAGCGAGACTGGCACCGTGCTGTCCGTCGGCGACCAGATTGCCCGCGTGTACGGCGTCCAAAACGCCATGGCCATGGAGCTTTTGGAGTTCCCCGGCGGCGTCATGGGCCTGGTGCTCAACCTGGAAGAAGACAACGTCGGTGTCGCGCTGCTCGGCGAAGACACCCACATCAAGGAAGGCGACCCGGTCAAGCGCACCGGCAAGATCTTCTCGGTGCCCGTCGGCGACGCCGTCACCGGCCGCGTCATCGACCCCCTGGGCAACCCCATCGACGGCCTTGGCCCCATTGAAGCCAAGGAGACCCGTAACGTCGAAATCAAGGCCCCCGGCATCATCGCCCGTAAGTCGGTCCATGAGCCCATGTACACCGGCCTCAAGGCCGTCGACGCCATGACCCCCATCGGTCGCGGCCAGCGCGAGCTGATCATCGGCGACCGTCAGACCGGCAAGACCGCCGTCTGCATCGACGCCATCCTGGCCCAGAAGGGACAGGGCGTGTTCTGCTTCTACGTCGCCATCGGCCAGAAAAAGTCCACCGTCGCCCTGGTCGCCGAGACCCTGCGTCGCCACGGCGCCATGGAATACACGACCATCATCTCGGCCACCGCTTCCGAGCCGGCCTCGCTGCAGTTCATGTCCGCCTACTCCGGCTGCACCATGGCCGAGTACCATCGCGACAACGGCCGCGCCGCCCTGATCATCTATGACGATCTTTCCAAGCAGGCCGTCAGCTACCGCCAGATGTCCCTGCTGCTCCGCCGTCCTCCCGGACGTGAAGCTTACCCGGGCGACGTTTTCTACCTCCACTCCCGTCTGCTGGAGCGCGCCGCCAAGCTGTCCGACGCCCTGGGAGCCGGTTCGCTGACCGCCCTGCCCATCATCGAGACCCAGGCGGGCGACGTGTCGGCCTACATCCCGACCAACGTCATCTCCATCACCGACGGACAGGTTTACCTCGAACCGAACCTGTTCAACGCCGGCATCCGCCCGGCCATCAACGTCGGTCTGTCGGTCTCCCGCGTCGGCGGCGCCGCCCAGGTCAAGGCCATGAAGCAGGTCGCCGGCACGCTGCGCCTCGACCTCGCCCAGTACCGCGAACTGGCCGCGTTTGCCCAGTTCGGCTCCGATCTGGACAAGGCCACCCAGCTGAAGCTCAGCCGCGGCATGCGCATGGTCGAGCTGCTCAAGCAGCCCCAGTACAAGCCCATGAACGTGGCCGAGCAGGTCATCTCCCTGTTCGCCGGCACCCGCGGCTTCATGGACGATGTGCCGGTCGAAGCCGTCCGCAAGTTCGAGGAAGGCCTCCAGGAGTACTTCCACAACGCCAAGAGCGACGTCCTGAACGAGATTCAGGAGAAAAAGGCGCTCGACGAAGGCCTCATCGCCAAGCTCGGCGCGGCCATCGACGAGTTCAAAAAGGGCTTCAAGGCCTAAGCGACGCGGTCAAAAACCATGCAGGGTTTTTGCAACCAGGCGGCCCGAGCCGGCCGCCGCGCAACGCTGATACAGGCCTAAAGGGGGAGCCATGCCTGCGCTCAAAGACGTAAAGGTCAAGATCAACGCGGTCAGAAAGACCAAGCAGATCACCAAGGCCATGAACATGGTGGCCTCGGCAAAACTGCGCAACGCCCAGTCGCGCATCGAGCGGTTCCGTCCCTACGCCGACAAGTTCTACGAGATGCTCGGAGAGCTGGCCAAGGGCGCCGATCCCTCGATCCATCCGCTGCTGGAAGCCCGCGCCGAAGTGAAGACCGTCCTTCTGGTCGTCATCACTTCCGATCGCGGTCTGTGCGGCGCATTCAACAACAACATCATCAACGCGGCCCTCAAGGTCGCCCGTGCCAAGGCCGCCGAAGGCAAGGACGTCAAGATCATGTGCGTGGGCCGCAAGGCGCGCGACAGCTTCCGGCGCTCCAGCTTCGAAATCGTTGCCGCCTACGTCAACGAAATGGCCGCCTTCGACTTCAGCCTGGCCACGCGCATCGGCGCCGAGGTCATCGGCGGCTACGTCGGCGGGACCTACGACGAAGTGACCATGGCCTTTGGCAAGTTCATCAGCCTTGCCCGCCAGGAACCGACGCTTTTGCCCGTGCTGCCCCTTTCCCCCGCCGAAACCGGCGAGGTCAAAGAGGACGTCGGAGCCAAGGCCGAGTACATCTATGAACCGTCCGTGGAAGGCCTCCTCGCCGAGCTCCTGCCCCGGTTCATCAATGTCCAGATCTACCGCGGGCTGCTTGACACCTCGGCCAGCGAGCACGCTGCCCGCATGCGGTCCATGGACAATGCCACCAGGAACTGCGACGACCTCGTCAGCTCGCTTACCCTGGTCTACAACAAGGCCCGGCAAACGGCCATTACCAAGGAACTGATGGACATCGTCGGCGGTTCCGAAGCACTCAAGGGATAACCAAGGGGGCACCATACAATGAGCGCGACAAGCGGAAATGTCGGAAAAATCGTGCAGGTCATCGGCGCCGTTATCGACGTCGAATTTCCCGAGGGCAAACTGCCGAATATCTTGAACGCCCTCGACATCAAGAACGTTAACAACGAATTCGCCCCCGACCTCGTGGTCGAAGTGGCCCAGCACCTCGGCGACAACGTCGTGCGCTGCATCGCCATGGACTCCACCGATGGTCTCGTGCGCGGCATGGCCGCCATCGACACCGGCGCGCCCATCAGCGTGCCCGTCGGCAAGGGCGCCCTTGGCCGCATCCTCAACGTCGTCGGCCGCCCGGTGGACGAAATGGGCCCGGTCGATTCCAAGACCTTCATGCCCATCCACCGTGCCGCTCCGGCCTTCGTCGACCAGTCCACCAGCATTCAGCTGCTGGAAACCGGCATCAAGGTCATCGACTTGCTGATTCCCTTCCCCAAGGGCGGCAAGCTCGGCCTGTTCGGCGGCGCGGGCGTCGGCAAGACCGTCGTGCTCATGGAGCTCATCAACAACATCGCCAAGCACCACGGCGGTCTGTCCGTGTTCGCCGGCGTCGGTGAGCGCACCCGTGAAGGCAACGACCTTTACAACGAGTTCAAGGAAGCCGACATCCTGGGCAAGGCCTCACTTGTTTACGGCCAGATGAACGAGCCTCCTGGAGCCCGTGCCCGCGTCGCGCTGACCGCTCTGACCTGCGCCGAGTACTTCCGCGACGAGGAAGGCCAGGACGTGTTGCTCTTTATCGACAACATCTTCCGGTTCACCCAGGCCGGCTCCGAAGTGTCCGCGCTTCTTGGCCGCATGCCCTCCGCGGTCGGTTACCAGCCCACGCTCGGCACCGACCTTGGCGGTCTCCAGGAACGCATCACTTCCACCAAAAAAGGTTCGATCACCTCGGTCCAGGCCGTTTACGTGCCCGCCGATGACTTGACCGACCCCGCGCCGGCCACGACCTTCTCGCACTTGGACGGCACCCTGGTTCTCTCGCGTCAGATCGCCGAGCTCGGCATCTACCCCGCGGTTGACCCCCTTGACTCCACCTCGCGCATCCTGGACCCCAACGTCCTGGGCGGCGAGCATTACGGCACCGCCCGCGAAGTCCAGTCGATCCTCCAGAAGTACAAGGATCTCCAGGACATCATCGCGATTCTGGGCATGGACGAACTGTCTGACGACGACAAGCTCACCGTTTCCCGCGCCCGTAAGATCCAGCGCTTCCTGTCCCAGCCGTTCTTCGTTGCCGCCCAGTTCACCGGCAAGGAAGGCCGCTACGTGAAGCTTGAGGACACCATCAAGGGCTTCCGCGAGATCATCGACGGCAAGCACGACGAGATCCCCGAGGGCGCCTTCTACATGGTCGGCGACATCAACGAGGCCGTTGAAAACGCCAAGAAAGGATAACGATCATGGCCCAACTCCGCCTTGAAATCGTCACCCCGGACAAGCTGGTCTTGTCCCAGGATGTTGACTATGTGGGCGCTCCGGGTCTGCTTGGCGAATTCGGCGTCATGGCCAACCACATCCCGTTCCTGTCCGCCCTGGGCATCGGGAGCTTGATGTACAAGGTCGGCGGCAAGGCGAACTACGTCTTCGTCGCCGGCGGGTTCGCCGAGGTCTCCGGCAACAAGGTCACCATCCTCGCCGAGGTGGCCGAGCGTCCGGAAGACATCGATATCGAACGCGCTCGCCGCGCCCAGGATCGGGCCAAGCAGCGCATGGACCGCGAAAAGGACAAGGTCGACTTCGCCCGGGCCCAGTCCGCCATGCAGCGTGCCTTCTACCGCATGCGCGTGCGCGAGAACGCCCACTAGGCCGATCACGTACTCTCCGGCTGTCAGGCGGCTCCTTCGGGAGCCGCCTTTTTTTGTGCCCTGGCGCTGCCGTGGAAGCTTGAGCCCGCCGTTTTCCAGCGCCGCCAGGCGTACCGCCTGTTGTGGTCTGCCGTTGTCGAGGAAGCGGTCTGGCGACTATGGCTGGTCATGGGGCAGGGATTGCCGGCCAACAGCGTCGGGTGGGCGCAAAGGTTGACGCTCCACGTGGCTGGGGCCGCTTCGAAGCGGTTGTCGGTCCGGGCCGGTTTCTGGTAAAGCGAGGAAACACTACGAAGCAACCCGAAGACAAGGACAGGCCATGGCCAAGACTTTCGCGCTCCAGATCGTGACTCCGGACCGGATGGTGCTCCAAAAAGACGTGGAATCGGTCACGGCCACAGGCGTGGTCGGCGAATTCACCGCCTTGCCGCTGCATGTGCCCTTTTTGGCCGCTCTGTCCGTCGGTTCCCTGGCCTACCGGGAAAACGGCCGCTTGAGCTATGTGTTCGTCTCGGGGGGCTTTGCCGACGTCGCCGCCGACAAGGTCCTGATTCTGGCCGAGGCAGCCGAACTGCCCGAGGAGATCGACATCGACCGGGCGCGCAAGGCCCGGGAACGGGCCGAAGCCCGTCTGGCCGCCACACGCCAGGAGAATCTCGACTACACCCGGGTCAAGTCCGCCTTGCAACGGGCGCTGACCCGCATGAAACTGTGCAACGTGCCCCAGGCCGCCGGGCTCGGACGGCCTTAATTCCAATTGCATTGTAAAGCGAAAGTACATGGCAAATACGATGCTGTTGTGATGGTTTATTTATAAAACATGACTGTCGTTATGTCTGATAATAGGCAGAAGGCCCGAGCCCGGCCTTCGCTCCACGTGTTTGTTCGCCGCCTCGCCCGGCTGTCCGGCCGGCGAGGCGGTTGACGTTTACCCCCGGAGACTTCCCATGACGCTGCGCGAAGGCGCTTTGGCCCTGGCCGCCGGCAAGGGCACCCGCATGAAAAGCGATGCCCCCAAGGTGCTGGCGACCCTGCTTGGCAAACCCATGCTGTGGTACGTGACCCGGGCGCTGTCCGCGCTTTTTGGCGACAACGTCCGGGCCGTGGTCGGCCATCGGGCCGAGGCGGTCGAAGCCGCTTTTCCCGAACTGGCCGGCCGGTTCGTGCTCCAGGCCGAGCAGCTCGGCACCGGCCATGCCCTGGCCTGCGCCCTGCCGGCCCTGGCCGCCGCCGGGCTCACCCACGTGCTGGTGGTCAACGGCGACGCCCCGCTCGTCACGGCCGAAAGCCTGGGCGCGTTCCTGGACGCGGCCAGGGCCGCCGAGGCCGACCTGGCTTTTGTCTCTATCCAGCTGCCCGATCCCGGCGCTTACGGCCGGGTGGTGCGCACGGACCACGGCGTGGCCATCGTCGAGGCCAAAGATTTCGACCCGGCCGTCTACGGGGCGGCCACGGGGGAGATCAACGCCGGGGTCTACCGGCTGCGCCTGGAGACCATCGCGCCCCTGCTGGATCGCCTGTCCAACGCCAACAAGAGCGGCGAATACTACATCACCGATCTGGTGGCCCTGGCCCAGGCAGCGGGACTGTCCGTGCTGCCGGTCCGTTGCGGCGGCGACGAAGCGTATCTGGGCATCAATTGCCCGCGCGAGCTGGTGGCCGCCGAGGAGATCCTGCGTCGGCGCATCGTCGAGGCCCACCTCGACGCCGGGGTCATCATCCGGGCCGGGGAGTCCGTGCGCATCGGCCCGGAAGTCGCCATCGGTCCCGGAGCGGATCTGTGCGGCCCCCTGGAAATCTACGGCCGCGCCACCATCGGCGCGGGCACGACCATCGCCTCCCATTGCCGCATCGAAGACGCGGCCATCGCCCCGGGCGCGACCATCCATTCCTACTGCCACATCGCCCAGGCCCGGGTGGCTTCGGGCTGCCTGGTCGGCCCCTACGCCCGGCTGCGGCCCGGAGCGGTCATGGAGGAGGGCTCCCACGCCGGCAACTTCGTGGAGATGAAAAAGGCCACCCTGGGTCCCGGGGCCAAGGCCAACCACCTGACGTATCTCGGCGACGCCGAAATCGGGGCCGGGACCAATGTCGGGGCCGGCACGATCACCTGCAATTACGACGGGGTGCACAAGCACAAGACCGTCATCGGCGAAAAAGCCTTCATCGGTTCCAACTCGTCCCTGGTCGCGCCGGTGGTCATTGGCGACGGCGCTCTTGTCGGGGCTGGATCGGTGATTACTTCGGATGTGCCGGACGGAGCCTTGGCCCTGGGGCGCGGCCGACAGGTGATAAAGCCCAGGAAATAAGGCGCTGGCTTGCTTTTCGGGAGAAATGGGGCTAAAAGCGGGCATGGACATTTTCGACGCCCTGGAACAACGGGTTGAAGCCCTTGTTGCCCGTAAAAAGGCCTTGGAAGATGAGAACGCGTCGCTTCGGGCCGAAGTGGCCCGGCTGACCGACGAGCAAAAGACGGTCGCAACGCGACTCGACGGCCTCCTGGAGAAACTCCGGGAGGAGCTTGAGCCCTGACGCGCGGCCGGCCATGTGGCCGGCGGGGATAAATCGGTACGGCGATGCCCAAGTATTCCTTGTCCATAATGGGCCTCGACCTGTCGTTTACGACGGACGCCGAACCGCAGCGCGTGGAAGCCGCCAGAAAACTGGTGGAACAACGATATAACTTGCTTCAGGCGGGCGGGAAAACGCTCGGCAAGGAGAAATTGCTGGCCTTTGTCGCATTGGGTCTGGCTGACGATATGTTGCTTTCGAATCAGCGGCTCGACGCTC
>JAEZEM010000443.1 GCA_023417745.1 Pseudomonadota bacterium | reverse complement strand
GGTCTGGGGGAGGAAACCCCTTTTTTCAAAAAGGGGTTTCCTCCCCCAGCATCTCCGAAGGAGCAACCATCCATGACGACCATGTGGCCGGCCGAGTTTGAGGCGCATCGGGCGGTGTGGCTGGCCTGGCCGGGCAACGCGTCCGACTGGCCGGGCAAGTTTTCGCCTATTGCCTGGGTGTATGGCGAGATGATCCGCAAGCTGACCGGGGCGGGCGAGCGGGTGCGCTTGCTGGTGCGCGACGCCAAACAGCGCGTAGCGGCCGGGCGGGTGCTGTCGGCCGTTGGCGCGGACTTGGCTTTGGTCGAGTGGTTTGAGCGGCCCATGGACCGGGGCTGGACCCGGGATTTCATGCCGTTTTTCGTGCGCCGTGGCGGGGAGATCGCGGCCGTGGACTTCGGCTTTACGGGCTGGGCCAAGTACCCGGACCATACTCTGGATGATCAGGTCGGGCCGTCGGTGTGCCGGGAGTTGGGGATGACGGTGATCCCGGCCGTGCATGGCGGAAGCCGGGTGGTGCTGGAGGGCGGCGGCATGGACGGCAACGGCCGGGGCGACGTGCTGACCACGGAAGAATGCCTGCTTGATCCGGCCGTGCAGGTGCGCAATCCCGGCTTTGGCCGGGCCGATTACGAGGCCGTGTTCCGGGAGTATCTGGGCGCGAAAAACGTCATCTGGCTCGGCCAGGGCATTGCCGGGGACGACACCCACGGCCATGTGGACGACCTGTGCCGGTTCGTTTCGCCGGACACGGTGGTCTTGTGCCGCGAGGACGACCCGTCCGACGACAACTACGCCGCCTTGAGCGAGAACCGCGAGCGGCTTCAGGGGTTGCGACTGGCCGATGGCGGGGCGCTGACGGTGGTCGATCTGCCCATGCCCCGGCCGGTGGTCTTCAGGGGCCAGCGGTTGCCGGCCAGCTACGCCAATTTCCTCATCGCCGACCGGATCGTCCTGGTCCCGACCTTCAACGACGCCCGGGACCGGCTGGCCCTGGGCATCCTGGCCGAGCTGTTCCCGGGCCGGGAAGTGGTCGGCATATCCGCCGTGGACCTCGTCTGGGGCCTGGGGACCATCCACTGCCTGAGCCACGAGGAGCCGGCGGCCTAAGCTGACGGCCTGGCGGCCCCGCGCCGAGGTCATGGCGGGTATTGGCGTCGCGACCGTGGAGTAGGCAGCTGCGCCGCCTCAGGGCCGGGCCAGCCTCGGGTCGGCCGGGTCGAGGCTGTGGGCCAAAAACGGGCCGTTTAATAGTTCCGGCTTGTTGTACGTGAAGGGCGACCCGTCCAGGGCCGTCATGACGCCGCCGGCTCCCAGCACCAGGGCGTGGCCGGCGGCCACATCCCACTCCGACGTCGGCCCCAACCGCGGGTAGACATGGCAGTCCCCTTGGGCCAGGGCGCAAAATTTCAGCGCGCTGCCCCGGCTCACGGTGCGCACCGCGCCGAAACGGGCCAGCCAGTCGGCCAGCCCCGACGACGGATGGGACCGGCTGGCCATGGCGATGATCGTTTCCCCAGGCCCGGGCCGGCGCACCCGTAGCGCCTGCTCGGTGCCGTCGCCCTGCCGACGCAGGGACGCCGCGCCCGGCCCGCCGGCATAGAGCAGATCGGCCACGGGCGCGGCAATGACGCCGTAGACCGGCCGGCCGTCCTCCACCAGAGCCAGACACACGCAAAAATCATCCCGCCCGGCCGCGAACTCCTTGGTGCCGTCCAGGGGGTCCACGATGAAACACCGCGTATACCGCCGTCGCTCCTCATAGGGCGCGTTGGCGGTTTCCTCGCAGATGACGGGCAGCCCCGGAAAGATATGGGCCAGCCCGGCCACAAGGATCTCCCCGGCCCGTTTGTCGGCCTGGGTGACAGGCGTGCCGTCGGCCTTGGTTTCGACGGTCAGGCCGTTGGCGCGGCATTCCAGGATGGCCTGACCGGCCAACCGGGCCAGGCCCATGAGGGCTTCGCGGTCAAGTTCTCGCATACTGGGCGTCCTTATGGCGGCGACGGGCCGCTTCCGACGGGTTGCCATCCGCCCGGCGGCTCACAAAAGGGCCACGGGCCGGCGACGCGGCCTGGGTCAGCCCGGCCCGCCTGCAAAGGCGCTGGTACCGGCCAGGGCAGGCCGTGTCAAAACCGGCGTTGTTGCTTTTCCCATGGCGCGCGGCTATGAAATGGGCGTTGTCGCATGTCCGATGGGAGGGATGCTTGTGAGCGAGGCGGTACGGGTTCTGCTCGTGGACGACGAGGAAAGCTACGTGGAAACCCTGCGCAAGCGTCTGATGCGCCGGGGGCTTGAAGTGAACATGGCCCATAGCGGCGAACAGGCCCTGGCCGCCCTGGCCGAGTTTCCGGCCGATGTGGTGCTGCTGGACGTCAAAATGCCCGGCATGGACGGCATGGAGACCTTGTCGCGCATCAAAGCGGCCCATCCGACGGTGGAGGTCATCATGCTCACCGGCCACGCCAACGTGGACGTAGCCATACGCGGCATGGAGCAGGGGGCCTTCGATTACCTCATGAAACCGGCGGAAATGGACGATCTGTATTACAAGATCCAGGACGCCCACAAGAAAAAGCAGCTCGCCGGCTCGCAGTAGCAGCGGCACGGCCCTTGAAGAATACGCTCGTATTACTCAAGAAAAAATAATAGTTTTAGCCTGTTGCATGCGAAACGCCAGAGGCGCTTTTCGTGGACGCGACACGAGGAGGGCGGCCATGGAGGAGTCGGCCAAGCGACAGCGCACGGTGCTCATCGTCGAGGACGATCCGCTTTCGGCCCGGGTGGCCGAAAAGATCCTCGGCCGACTGGGCTACGGCATCCTCGGGGTAGCCCGCACCGGCGAGGAAGCCCTGGACGCGGCCCGGCAAGCCCCTCCGGACGTGGTGCTCATGGACATCAACCTCGCCGGAGCCATGGACGGCGTGGAAGCGGCCGGGACGCTCATCGCCGAATTCGGCGTGCCGGTCATTTTCCTCACCGCCGCCGTGGATCGCGACATCATGGAACGCGTGGCCGGAGCCGGAGCCGCCGGCTACATCCAAAAACCCGCCAAACTCCTCGACCTCAAGGCCAATCTCGAAATGGCCATCACCCGGCGCGGCCGGGAACGCCCCTGCCCCACCGACGCGGCCGTGATCCTGTACAAATCCCTGCTGACCGGCGTCCTGACCGCTTGCTGCCGCCGCCTGGCTGCCGTGGACCGCTCCGGCCGGATACTCCTGGCCCACCCCGACGACCACCTGGCCGGCATGGCCTTCACCGAAGCCTTCCCGAACGAACCGCCCCTGCCTTCCCCCGCCGATACCCCGCTCACCGACCCCGCCGGCCAGCCGCTAGGCTGGCTGCGACTGTTGGGGTGAGTTGAGAAGGGAAGAGTAAAGAAGAGGAGATGCCTCCGGCGGCCGGGGGCCTGAGGCCCCCGGACCCCCCAGATGGAAAAAGGGGGTTAGGGGGCCTTGTCGTTGGGCGGAGAGCTGGTCGGGGAAGTTCGTGCGGTCCTGTCCTGGCTTTGCGACTTGCGTCGCGCCAGCATCTCGCTACCAGGCTTCAGCCACGGCCAGGCCAGTGGCCGGCTTTTGGCGCTGCGGGGCCGGCCGGTCGGCCAGCCGGGCCGTGTGCGCGGCATGGCGCTCGATGTTGGCCGCATAGTAGACCGTCACCTGCACCCCGCGCCCAAGCCGCGTCAGCGTCACCAGCCCCTTGTCCCGGGCCCAGGCCTCGCCCGACGGCCCCATGGGCGACGGCGGGCCGTGGCGCTCGGACAAATGCTGGCGCAGGCTGGCCGCATACCCCTCGCCGTGGTCGGAAAACCGCAGATTAAGCGTCAACAGCCCGCCCCCGACCTCGGAGAAGACCGCCGTGCCCGAAATGGGGCCGGCCGGCTGGGACGCGTTTTTCTCGGCGTTGCGGGCAAAGGCATAGGTGGACAACTGCCCGGGCAAGTTGACGGCGGCGGCGCAGCATTCCCGGCCCAGATCGCGGATGTAGGCGGCCACGGCCTCCTTGTCGCCGGCCGGGGCAGCCAGCGGATAAGCGAAATTGCAGGTCTGGCCCTGGCCCCGACTCACCCGAAAACGCTTGTTGGCCAGCTTGTCGGCCAGGCTCTGCGGCGTTTCCCGGTCGGAGATGTCGTAGAAGGAAAAACTGGAACCGGTATCCGGCCCGGCCGCGAACCGGGCCTGCCGGCTCACCGGGGCGCGGTGGACATAGGCCGCCGCTGGCGACGGCGGCTGCTGGCGCTCCAGAACGGCCTGGCCGGCCTGGGACAGGCGCGGCGGCCGTTTTTGCAGCTGCTCGTAGCAGAAAGCCCCGGCCGTGACGCCAAAGGCCAACAGCGTAATGCTCGCGGCCAAGACATATTTGAGCAGCCCCAGACGATCCAAAACCTCAATGACGGCCAACCGTTCGCGCCTTGCCATGATGGCCTCCCCGACAGCCCCTTCCCGGCCGCCTTGCCGCTCCTATCGGCCGATTGCCGCAAGGCATTAGTGCGAAGAGGTAAGGAGGGGAGGGTGGATGAGGAGAAGGCATGCCTCCGGCGGCTGGGGGCCTTAGGCCCCCAGACCCCCAGCCTGGAGAAAGGGGACGGAGAGTGGTTCTCTGGGCGGTTGTAGGGCACAGGGGCTTTCGGAATGGACGTGGGGCTGGGCCAACGAAAGCGCCCTTGGCGGCGGCAAAACCGGCAAGGGCGCGGGGACGGCCGGGCAGGGCGGACGTCAGTCGGCTTCGATGCAGTCGTGGGGACAAAAAGCCATGGCCCGCTCCACGTCGTCCACCGGGGCCTCGGCCAGGAGCAGCACGGGCTTTTCCGTGGCCTCGTCCATGGCGAAAAGTTCCGGGGCCATGGCGGCGCAGGCGCCGCAGCCGTTGCAGCAGACCGGATTCACGGAATAAGCGGTCAGGATCGTCTCCATCGGCGTTCCTTTGTTTTGGTGGCGGGTCCGACCTTTTCCATCTATGTTTCCCCACGACGTTGTCAACGAAAGGACAGGCCAAAAGCGCCATGCGATGCAACAAATGCGGCGAGGACAATCCCGACGCCCGCCGGTTCTGCCAGGTCTGCGGCCATAAGCTGCAATCCGGTCGGGCCGGGGCCGACGACGCCGCCTCGCCCGAACCGACCGCCCAGGACGGGGCCAGGGCCGTCGGCCGACCGGCTTCGGCCGACGGCGAGACGCGCGGGGACGCACAAGCCGCGCGCCGGGAGGCGGAACAAGACCCGGCCCGGCCGCACAAGCCCGAACTGGCCCCGGACGCGTCCGGCCCCGATGCCCGGCCAGACTCCCGGCTGCTCGATTTCCAGGGCTGGAAGAATCCCCTTTTCGGCCTCGGTCCCTATTTTGAAGCCTGCCTCTATGCCGGCGTGCTGGCCGTGGCCGTGACCGTGTGCCTCGTCGTGGGCATCCTGTGGCCGCTCTATCCGCTGCTGGCCGCCCTGGCTCTGATCGCCTGGCTGCGGCGGCTGTAGCGGCGCGCCCGCCAGCCTTGAGGCTTCCCGTCGCCGCCCTGCACCGGGTCCGGGGCCACGGCCGGTCTTGCACGAAACCCGAGAAATGCAGTAGGCTTTCTCAGACAGCAGTGACCGCAACCCAGGGGAGCGCCATGCGCCTGACATTTCTTGTCGTCCCTATTGTTCTCGTGTTCCTGGCCGTATGTAGCCCGGCCGCTGCTCAGACCGCCCAGGGCGTTTTCGCGGCCCTGCCGGAAAAATCAGCCCGAGCCGCCGCCGACAACGCGGGAGGCATCCCGGCCGTGCGCAGCCGGCTGGTGACCGTGGACGCGACAGCGCTCTTCCCCAAGGCCGACAACGGCAGGAATGCCGTTCCCGACAGGCCGCTTAGCCTCAATCTTTTTGACGACGTCACGGTGGCCATGACCTCCACCGCCATGGAGACCATCGGCCCGGCCCAAACCCCGGTGCTCGTCGGTGAAAACGACGCCGCCACCGGCGGCCAGTCGCGCTTTGCCCAGACCTCCGGCGTCCTCTACGGCGTCGTGCGCACCTCGGGTAAACTGCTCTACGAAATCGCGCCGGTCGGCGGCGAAGCCTACGTCATCCGGGAAATCGACCAGACCAGCTACCCCGCGGAGCATGAGGTCGTGGCGCCCGAGGCCTCCCTGCCCAGGGCGGCCGATTCGGCCAAGGCGGGCACGGCGGCCGACGACGGTTCGCGCATCGACATCATGGTGGTCTACACGCCTTCGGCCCGCGACGCCGCAGGCGGCACAGCGGCCATGGCCTCCCGCATCGCCCTGGGCATCAGCGAAACCAACCAGGGCTACGCCAACAGCGGGGTGGTCCAGCGCTTCCGGCTCGTCTACTCCGGCGAGGTCGCCTACACCGAAACTTCGTTCGAAACGTCCCTGGCCGACCTGCAAGGCACATCCGACGGCAAGATGGACAATGTCCATGCCCTGCGCAACACCTACGGCGCGGACATCGTCTCCCTGCTTATCAACAACGACGATTACTGCGGCCTGGGCTATCTCATGACCTCCACGGCCACGGATTTCGCCGCTTACGCCTTCAACGTCGTGTATTATTCCTGCGCCACCGGCTACTATTCCCTGGCCCACGAGTGCGGCCACAACCAGGGCGCGCTTCACGACCGGGCCAACGCCGGCGGCTCGGGCCTCTACAACTACGCCTACGGCTACCAGCAGACCGCCGCCTCGCCGCCTTTCCGCACCATCATGGCCTACGATTGCGACGGCGGCTGCACCCGGGTCAACTACTGGTCCAACCCGGACGTCAGCTACAACGGCTACCCTACCGGCGTGCTCTCCACGGCGGCGACCGCCGCCGACAACCGGCTCACCCTCAACAACACCCGGACCATCGCCGCCAACTGGCGTCAGGCCGTGAACCAAAACATGACCATTGCCCCCTTCGGCAGTCTGTTGCTCAACCAATAGAACAAATAATCTATACCAGCATTCACTTGTCGCAACAAAAGCGTTATGTCGGCCTTGTCATTCGCCCGTCAGCAACGTAGGAGGGAGGAAATACGTAACTGTTGCGCCGGCCTCTTCTGTGAAAGACCGGCCTGACAATGAGGCGCCATGAGCAGTAATACCGACGCCCAGCATCTTTCGCCGCAAACGCTCTTGCGGATCATCGCGTTGCAGACGGAAATCGTCAAGATCGGCCATGACTTGAGCTGCGTCATGCAGTACGTGGTCGAGCAGTTGCAGGAGCTGACCGAAGCCAGCGGGGCCATCGTGGAGCTGGCCGAGAGTGGGGACATGGTCTACCGCGCCGCCTCGGGCCTCGCCGCGCCCCAGCTTGGGCTGCGCCTGGGCCGGCAGGGCAGCTTGTCCGGCCTGTGCGTGGAAACCGGGCAGGTGCTCGTCTGCCCGGACTGCGAAATCGATCCCCGGGTGGACAGGGCGGCCTGCCGCAAGGTCGGGCTGCGGTCCATGGTGGTGGCTCCGCTGTTTCATCAAAATGCCGTGGTGGGAGCGCTCAAGGTCGTCTCGGAGGCGCCCGGCCGGTTCACCGCCGAACATATCCACATCCTGGGACTTATGGCCGAGCTGATCGCCGCCTCGATGTTCTACTGCGCCCAGTACGAGGTCAGCGAACTCTACCGCCGGGCCACCCACGATCCCCTCACCGGCATCGGCAACCGGGCGCTCTTCTACGACCGCCTGCGCCAGAGCCTGGCCCTGGCCGGACGCCAGTCCTTTGCCGTGGCCGTGTTTATCCTGGACATGGACGGGCTTAAGGACATCAACGACACCCGGGGCCACCGGGCTGGCGACGCCGCCATCAAGGAAATGGCCCGGCGGGTGAGCGCCGTGTCGCGCCAGGCCGATCTGGCCGCCCGCCTGGGCGGCGACGAGTTCGGGCTTATCGCCACCGCCCTGGCCGACGCCCGAGACGCCGAGGCCGTGGCCGAGCGTCTGGACAAGGCCCTGGCCGCGCCCTTCCAGTTCGAGGAAACGCCCCTGCCTCTGGCCGCCAGCATCGGCTGGGCCGCCTACCCCGACGACGGCGCCGCCATCGACGCCCTTGTCGAACAGGCCGACCAGCGCATGTACGACCGCAAACGCGCCCGCAAGGGCCGCGCCCGATAACGTCGAGCAGCGAATCGGGAAGCGCCTCCCTGCCAGGACCATGGAAAAAGCGGCGCATTCGGCGACGGGCCAGGCTGGACAAGCGGGTCGGCGACAGGTATGGCCGCCGCCTCGGAGGCAAGGATGAACACGAGCATGGCCTGGACGTATCTGATCGTGGGCGGACTGTTCGAGGCGGGTTGGCCCATCGGACTCAAGATGGCCGAAACGCCGGGGCGCGGGCTGGCCGGCTGGCTCATCGCCACCTTGTGCATGGCCGCCAGCATGGCGCTTTTGTATCTGGCCCAGCGCGAAATCTCCATCGGCACGGCCTACGCCGTCTGGACCGGCATCGGCGCGGCCGGGGCTTTTGCCTGCGGTCTGCTGCTGTACGGCGACCCGGCCACTTTCGGACGTTTTGCCGGCGTGGGGCTCATCATCACCGGCGTTGTCGTGCTCAAGTTCGCGCATTAGGCCGGCTCGCGGCCCGGACATCCCGCGGCGAACCGCCATGACGACAGCGCGGGCAGGGCTTCTGCCCGGCCAAGGCGTTTTCGACCGCATCAGCGCCTTCCTCCCCGCTCTCGCCGCCTCAGACGACGGCCTTATGACCGACGAGATGCACCGCGCGCACCGTAAAGCACCCGTTTCAAAAGTGGCCGCTACGTTGCTATCACGACGGCAGCGTGGTACATTTGCCTTACTCAATAGCGTCGCCTATACGTAGCGACGCATCACAATTCCCACGCCCGAGTGGCCGACGACAGGTGCGGCGAGCAAACCCGCCAAGGAGCCAACCATGCGCATCGGCATCACCCTCAAAATCATCATTCTCGTCGTTTCCTCGGTCATCATCTCCAGTCTCGCCATTGTCGTGGCTGGCCGATTCGCCTTCGAAACCGGCTTTTCCAAGGAATACGACGACAACATCCAGGCCTTCCAGCGCGTGGGCGCGGACCGGCTGGAGTCGCTGCGCACCCAGTTTTCCCATCTGGCCCGGGGGCAGGCCGTGCGGCCAAACGTCATAGGCGGCGTGTCCGGCCCGGACAAGGCGCTGCTGGCGCGTCTGGGCCAGGATCTCGTGGGCGTGGGCCAGGCCGGCTTCGTGGTCTTCGCCGACGCCGCCGGCACAGTGCTGGCCACGGCCGGCGAAGCGGCCGACGCGACCACGACCCTCAAGGAGCGGCTGGCCGACAATGCCGCCGGCCGCGAAACCCTCGGGTTCACGGCGGTTTCGGGCAACCGTCTGCCCCTTGTGGCCACGGCCCCGGTGCGCAAGGACGGCGTCGTCATCGGTTGCGTGGCCGTCGGGGCCGATCTGGCCGCCAAAAACGCCCTGGTGGACGGTCTCAAGACCATGCTCGGCGTGGAAGCCACGCTCTTTTCCGGCCCCATGCGCGTGTCGTCCACCATCGCCAACGCCTCCGGCCGAGTCATCGGCACCTCCATCACCGACCAGGAAGTCGTCTCGGGCGTGCTCGGCCAGGGCAAGGTCGTCATCAAGCACCTGACGCTGTTCGACAAGCCCTACATCGCCGCCTACTGGCCCCTGGCCGACGCCGCCGGCAAGCCCATGGGCATCGCCTTTGTCGGCAAGGACATGGAAATGCTCGCCGCCTCGCTGGCGGCGGTCAACCGCAACGCCGCCGTCAGCGCCCTGGTCGTGGTGCTGGCCCTGGGGCTTTTGGGCTATCTGGCTTCCAAGGCCTTTACCAAGCCGATCCTGGCCCTGGCCGCCTTTTCCGGGGCCGTGGCGGCGGGACGGCTTACCGAGACCTTAAGCGTGTCCAGCCGCGACGAGGCGGGCGATCTGGCCGATTCGCTGCGACGCATGGTGGGGACGCTTCGCGACAAGATCACCGAGGCCGAGGCGGCCACCGACACTGCCCGGCAGGAATCCGACCGCGCCCGGGAGGCCATGGAAGCGGCCGAGGAAGCCCGCCGCCAGGGCGAGGCGGCCCGACGGGAAGGCATCCTCCACGCCGTGGCCCAGATGGGTTCGGTGGTTTCCGGCGTCACCGAGGCGGCCACGCGGTTGCGTGCCCAGATCGACCAGTCGCGCCAGGGTTCGGAGATCCAGACGCGCCGGGTGGCCGAGACGGCCACGGCCATGGAGGAAATGAACGCCACGGTGCTGGAAGTGGCCCAGAACGCCTCCCAGGCCGCCGGCACCACCGACGGCGCCCGGTCCCAGGCCGACCGGGGCGCGGGGATCGTCAGCGAGGCCATGGCCCGCATCGAGGCCGTGCGGCAGCAGGCGCTGACGCTCAAGGCCGACATGGGAACCCTTGGCGAACAGGCCACCGCCATCGGGCATATCATCGGCGTCATCAACGACATCGCCGACCAGACCAATCTGCTGGCGCTCAATGCCGCCATCGAGGCGGCCCGGGCCGGCGAGGCCGGTCGCGGGTTTGCCGTGGTGGCCGACGAGGTGCGCAAGCTGGCCGAGAAGACCATGACCGCCACCAAGGAGGTCGGCGCGGCCATAAACGGCATCCAGCAAGGGACCAGCCGCAACATCGGCAATGTGGAGCGGGCCGTTGACGTCATCGGCGAAGCCACCGACAAGGCCCGGGAATCCGGCGAGGCCTTGGGCGAAATCGTCGGCATGGTGGATTCCGCCTCGGATCAGGTGCGGGCCATCGCCACGGCCACGGAAGAGCAGTCGGCCACCACCGAGGAGATCAGCCGCTCCATCGAGGAAATCAACGTCATCTCGGCCGAGACCAGCAGCTCCATGGCCGAGGCCGGCCAAGCCGTGGCCGATCTCGACGGCGAGGCGGCGGCGCTGCGCCGACTCATGGAAGACATGGAGACCGAGGCGCGCGGCACGGCCAAGCCCAAGGCCCTGGGCCGCTAGTGTCGCGTCCGCGAAAAGCGCATCTGGTGTTTTGCAGCCAACGAGCTAAAACCATTTATTTTTCTTAAAAAATACTATCGTATTTTTTAAGGGACGCGGCACGAGCGCCCCTGCCGCCTCACACCAAAGGGCCGGACAGCTGTGGGCTGTCCGGCCTTTCTATTGGGGGGTCCGGGGGGATCATCCCCCCGGCCGCCGGAGGCTTCTTCATCTTCTCTCGCGCCGCCTAGTGACGCCGTACGGCGTAGCCGTAGGGTTGGGGCCAATCGGGCGTGGCGCCCAGGGTTTTGGCGGCGTGCAGGGCCCAGTAGGGGTCGCGGAGCATGGCCCGGGCGAGCTGCACCAGATCGGCCTGGCCCGAGGCGACGACGGCTTCGGCCTGGGCCGGTTCGGTGATGAGCCCCACGGCGCTGGTCAGGATGCCCACGCGCTCCCGGACGGCGGCGGCAAAGGGGATCTGATAGCCCGGGGCGACGGGGATGACGGCGTCGGGGACCAGCGCGCCGGTGCTGACGTCGATGAGGTCCACGCCCCGGGCGGCCAGTTCCTTGGCCAGAACCACGGACTGCTCCAGATCCCAGCCGCCTTCCTTCCAATCCGTGGCCGAAATGCGGGTAAAAAGCGGCATGCCGCCGGGGATGACGGCGCGGATGGCCGAGGCCGTTTCCAGGGTCAGGCGCATGCGGCCGGGCAGCTCCCCGCCGTAGGCGTCGTCGCGGAGGTTGCTTAGGGGCGAGAGGAACTGGTGCAGCAGGTAGCCGTGGGCGGCGTGGAGCTCGACCACGGCGAAGCCGGCGGCCACGGCCCGGCGGGCCGCCTGGACAAAGGCCTCCTTGACGGCTTCGATGCCGGCCGCGTCCAGGGCCTGGGGCGCGGGCTCATCCGGGGCAAAGGGCAGGGCGCTTGGGGCCAGGCAGGGCCAGCCGCCGTCTTTGGACGACACGATCTTGGCCCCGCCGGTCCAGGGCGGCAGACAGCTCGCCTTGCGCCCGGCGTGGGCCAGCTGGATGCCGGGCACGGCCCCCATGCGGCGGATAAAGGCCGCTATCGGGGCCAGGGCGGCCGTGTGGGCGTCGCTCCAAAGGCCCATGTCGCCCGGGGAGATGCGTCCCTCGGGCGTCACTGCCGTGGCCTCGACGAACACCAGGCCCGCGCCGCCGACGGCCCGACTGCCCAGGTGCACCAGATGCCAGTCGTCGGCCAGGCCGTCGCGGCTGCTGTACTGGCACATGGGCGAAACCACGACGCGGTTGCGCAAGGTCACGTCCCGAATGGTCAAGGGCGTGAAAAGCTGCGGCGTTTGGCTGGTCATGAATCCTCCCGGCCGGGAAAACCGCCTCCCGGCGCATCCGTCCTGGCGCTACGGTCCTGAAAAAGCTCCCGCATTGGCCTGACAGGCCCCGGAACATTCATTCTCCACCGAGCTGCCGCATTTTTCAGGAACGTCGTGGACGGCGTTGTTTCGGTTCGTGGCGCAAGAAAAGGCCTCGGGCGCACATCCCGCAAAACCGGTCGGCTTCACGGGATGCCTCGGCCATAACACGAAACGCGGCGGGCGCAAACGGCAGGGGAGGAAGAGCGGACGATCCCGTGTCACGTCCTTGGAAAGCCCAACGGACGCTTCGCGGGATACCGCCTAAACCATTATGAAACCGTCAAAAAGACTAAGGCGTTATTGCGGGGCGCGACACTAGCCGGGCTTTCGCAGCACCGCGCCGTAGAAGGTCTCGCCAAGGATGGGGTCCGGGACGGCCGAGGCCTCGACGTCGAGGATCAGGTCGTGGTGGCGGCTGCCCAGGCGGTCGATGGCCTTTTCGTTCTCGGCCGGATTGATGGTGCAGGTGACGTAGACCAGCCGTCCCCCGGGGGCGAGGTTGGCGTAGGCGGCCTCCAGCATGGCCCCTTGCAGGCGGGTGAGGCCGGCCAAGTCCTCGGGCTGGCGACGCCATTTGGCGTCGGGGCGCCGCGAGAGCACGCCCAGGCCGGAGCAGGGCGCGTCGAGCAGGATGGTCCCGACCGGAGCGCCCAGGGCCATTTTGGTGGCCGAGGCGCGAAAGGCCGGGATGGGCGGCAGGCCCAGGCGGGCGGCCTCGCGGGGCAGGCCGGCCAGGCGCGCGGCGTGCATGTCGGCGGCGATCACGCGCTTGCCGGCTTCGGCGATGAGCAGCGTCTTGCCGCCGCGCCCGGCGCAGGCGTCAAAGACTGGCTCCGGCCACTCGGGCAGGTCCAGGCGGTAGAGCACGTCCTGGGCGGCGGCGGACTGGCGCGACAGCGCGCCGGACGCCAGCAGCTCGGGCAAATTGAGGCCGGCGGCGGCGAAGTCCGTGCCGGTGGGCACGGCAATGGTCGGGAAAACGGCGTACAGCGCGCCGGGCAGGGCGGCCAGGGCGTCGAACAGGGCCTGGGCCTCGGACCGGGCGCTGTTGACCCGAAGCCCCAGGGGGGCGGGTTCGGCCTGGGCGGCCAGATGCTGGCGCGTCTCGTCCGGGCCGCAAGCGTTAAGCCACAGGGACACGATCCATTCCGGGCAGGAGAAGGCCCGGCTCAAATACACGACTTCCGAGGGCCGGTCGCGGCGGTAGAAGCCCGGTTCCTCGAACGCGCCGGGATCGGCGGCCACCCGGCGCAGCACGGCGTTGGCCATGCCGGACAGGCCCTTGCCGGCGGCCTTGCGCACGGCGGAAACGGCCCAGTCCACCGAGGCATAGGCCGGCACCTTGGCGCAATGGAGAATTTCGTAGGTGGCCAGCCCAAGAATCCGGCGCACGGGCAGGGGTACGGCGGTCGGATTTTTCAGGAACTGGGCCAGAATGTAGTCCAGACGGCCGCACAGGCGCAGATAGCCGTAGACCAACTCGGTGGCCAACCCCCGGTCGCGGGGGTCCAGGGTGGAGTCGGCCAGGGCCACGTCCAGAGCGGCCTGGACGTCCTGCCCCGGGGATTTGGGGCTGGGCAGCACCCGGCCAAGGACGGTCAGGGCGATGCGCCGGGCCGGCGGCAACGTGCCGGGATGGGTCGGCTGGCCGGGCTGGGCGGGCTGGCCAGGCTGGGAAGACTGACCCGGTTGGGGCGCCGACGACGGCCGATGGGGACGCGACGGACGAGGCCCGCGAGGCGGGCGCGGCGGGGTCATCGGGCGCCGCCGACGGGCGCGAAACGCGGCAGCCCGGGAAAGGCTTCAAAAAGGGGCGGCTTATCTTCCGCGCCGGCCAGGAAGAAACGCAAGGCGGTCTCCAGATGGGGTAGGGCGACCTGGGTGTCCAGGCAGGGGCCGTTTGGCCGGTCGTTGAGCACGCCGTAGACCGGAATGGGGTAGGTGTCCTGGATGCCGCTGGTCAGGTCGCGTTCGCAGGCCACGGCCACGATGAGTTTGGGGCGCTTTTGCACCACGATGCGCCGGGCGATGGTGCCGCCGGTGGCGATGGCGATATGCACGCCGTAGGCCTCGGACAGGGCGATAAGGCCGTCCACCGGGCACTCGCCGCAGCGCTTGCAGTTGTTGATGTCGTAGGTGAGCCGTCTGGCGCAGCGCGAGGACTGCAGGCAGTGGGGGAGAAGCACCAGCACCTGGCCGGCCTCGTAGCGCCCGGCCCGAGCGGCCACGATCTCGTTGTTGACCTTGATAAACGAGGCCCTAACCCGGCTTTTGGAGATGTGAAAGAGCCGGGCGAAAATGGTCATGAGCGGCAAAAACACCCGGGCCATGACGCCGCGCAGGTGGTCGGAGCCCAGAAACGGCCGGCCCAGGGCGACGCTGGCGGCCAGCCCCAGGGTGGCCCACAGGACCAGGACGATGGCGGCGGCGCAGACAAGCCCAAGCAGCCAGGGGGCCAGGGGATGGATATTGGCCAAGCCGATGGACGGCACGGCCCAGACAAAGGCCAGCACGGCGCACACGGCCAGTCCCGTGCCGCACAGCAAGCCAATGAAAAGCCGCTTCCGCGACGGTTCGCTGCGTTCCACAATGCTCCTACTGCTGCTGAACCTACCCCCTTTTCCCCCCTAATGGGGGGTCCGGGGGCCTCAGGCCCCCGGCCGCCGGAGGCATCTTCACTCTTCTCGCTTAATCCAATTCCATCAATAAATTTATCTAATTATTATTCACCCGGCGGGCCGCACACGGCCATGGCGTCTTCGTCGCATTTGCCGAGGTAGCCGCAGGAGAAGGCCTGGGCGTTCATGGGCCGTTTGCCGGCCGGGATGACGGCCGGCACGAGGTAGACGGCGTCGGCGCAGGCGATGCCGATCTGGCAGTCCATGAGGCCCAGGATGTCGCCGGGCTTGGCTCCGGGCGGCAGGGGGCAGCCGACCTTGCCGGGCTGGGCGATGATGCGCAGGGCCGGCTTGTCGGCGGCCGGCTTCCAGAAGAAAAAGGCCCCGGGATTGGGGGTCATGGACCGGATATGGTTGTGGACCTCGGCGGCGGGCCGGGTCCAGTTGATGAGCGCCTCGGCCTTGTCGATCTTCTTGGCGTAGGTCACGCGCGTGGCGTCCTGTTCGACCAGGGGCACGCCGCCCTGGCGCAGGCGCTTTAAGCAGTGCGTCAGCACGCGTCCGCCAAGGTCGGCCAGCTCGGCCCGGATGGTCCCGGCGGTGTCGTTCACGCCCACGGCCAGGGTGCGCTGCATGACCATGGGGCCGGCGTCCAGGGCCAGGGCCATGCGCATGATGGTGACGCCGGTCAATGTCTCGCCGGCGGCGATGGAGCGCTCGATGGGGGCCGCGCCGCGCCAGGAGGGCAGCAGCGAGGCGTGGACGTTGAGCGGCATGATGGCCGGCACGTCCAGGACGGCCTGGGGCAGGATCATGCCGTAGGCGGCAACCAGCAGCACGTCGGGCTTGTAGGCGGCAAGGGTGGCCACCTCGGCCGGGTCCTTGAAGGTCTCGGGCTGGTGGATGGGCAGGCCGCGCTCCAGGGCGAGCTTTTTGACCGGCCCCAGCAAGCACTTCTTGCCCCGGCCGCAGGGCCGGTCGGGCTGGGTGTAGACGGCGGCCACGGTCACGTCCTCGCTGCCGAGCACATGCTCGAGCACCGTGGCCGCGAACTCCGGCGTGCCCATAAAAACGGCTACGAGTTTGTCTTCTCGGCTGGGGGCGTCTGTGCCCATCGTTTCACCCGCTTGTCGTACATGGCGCGTTTGAGACGGCTGATGCGGTCGATAAACAGCACCCCGTCCAGATGGTCGATCTCGTGCTGGAG
>JAEZEM010000391.1 GCA_023417745.1 Pseudomonadota bacterium | reverse complement strand
CGGACATCCAGTATTTCAAACCGCTCGTGCGCGACGTCTATCTCAGCGCGGTGACGCTCACCTGCGCCTTCGATGCCAACGGCGACGGTCAACCGCTCGGATTTTCGGGCGTGGCCGAGGGGAAGATCGAAATGCTGTTCGTGGCCCCGCCGGCCTTTGGCCGGGGCATCGGCACGCAACTGCTGCGCCATGCCGTGGAAACGCTCGGCGCGACCGAAGTGGACGTCAACGAGCAAAATACCCGGGCAGTGGAATTCTATCTGCGCCGAGGATTCGGCGTTGTTGGACGCTCGGAATTGGACGGGACCGGGCGGCCCTATCCGCTGCTGCATATGCGGCTTGCTTGAGCAAACGTGCCAGAGCCAGCTGGAGCAAGATGATTTTGGCCTAGCAACCGGCGATTGATCGAAAAAAGGATTCGTGGCCCGCCGTTCCTGCCCGGCTAGGCGGCTTTGCTGACGAGCCTATGAAAAGGGTGCGGCTTATGCCAGTCGGGACAGAGAGGCAGTGTTTATCACGAAAATCTGCGGATCAAACATCAAAACGACGAAGATTTTACGTGGAAAACTTTTGCAATATTCCAAATTAAACTTTAAAGTCGGCTTATTCAACCACAATCTTGACAAAAATAAGTACATGCCATAACACTTCGCACAACAAGGCCAGCCATCACAATTCTATACAACAGAAAGAATATCACCATCAATAATTTACAAACCTAATACACATGAAATGACACACATGCCAAAATACATCATAGTCACTGGAACCAGCAACTCAGGAAAAACAACTTCCATAAGGGCTCTTTGGGAACTATTGGGAGGCAAAGTACTCCCCGACTCCCCCTCCGACTTTCACGACATCCTCATATATAACAACAAGAGAATTGGGTTTCACAGCTGGGGCGACACTGTCGACTACTTAGACAAACACAAAGGCGGCATACCTGATTTTAAAAATTGCGATTTTATAATTAGTGCGTGCAAATCAAGCGGAAAAACACAAGAATATTTCGTCAACCTCTGTAAAATTGAAGATTTATATTGGGTTGGAAAAGTAATACAAGGCAATGCAACCCAGTCAGCGAAGCAAATTGCTTCCCACACAAAACTTATCATCGACTCATTGTAGCCAACATTTTTTAAGAACACTACAGCGGGCGAGGCCCCCGGCCCCGCCCGCTGCCATTATTCCGCTCTCTCCCCTACTCCAGCCCCGGCACGGGAAACCGCCCGCACAGTTCCGCCACTTCCGCCCGCACGGCCTGGCGCTTGGCCGCGTCGGACGGACTCCCCAGCACCTCGGCGATCCAACCGGCGAGCTTGACCATCTCCGCTTCGCCCATGCCGCGCGTGGTGGCCGCCGGCGTGCCCAGGCGGATGCCCGAAGGACGCAGCGGCGGGTTGGGATCGTCGGGGATGATCTGTTTGTTGGTGGTCAGCCCGGCCTCGTCGAGCAACTCCTCGGCCACGCGGCCGTCGAGCCCAAAGCTCGCCTGGGTGTTGGCCACCAGCATGTGGTTGTCCGTGCCGCCCGTAATAAGCGACACGCCGCGCGCGGCCAGCTCCGTCCCCAGACGCCGGGCGTTGGCCAGCACCTGGGCGGCGTAGATCTTGAACTCCGGCGCAAGCGCCTTGCCCAGGGTGATGGCGATGCCGGCGATGACGTTCATGTGCGGCCCGCCCTGCAAGCCCGGGAACACCGACTTGTCGATGGCCGGGGCGAGTCCCTTGCGGCACAGGATCATGCCGCCGCGCGGGCCGCGCAGGGATTTGTGGGAGGTGGTGGTCACCACGTCGAAGCCGGCGTCAAAGGGATTGCGCATGACGCCGCCGGCCACGAGCCCGGCATAGTGCGAGGCGTCGCACATGGTGTAGGCCCCGACCTCGTCGGCGATGGCCTTAAAGGCAGCGTAGTCGAGGTCGCGGGGGTAGGAGGTGTAGCCGCACAGCACGAGCTTGGGCTTATGCTCCCGGGCCAGGGCGCGCACCACGTCGAAGTCGATGGCCCCGTCGCCGGGATTGGTCTTGTAGCGCACAAAGTTGAAAAGCCGTCCCATATGCGAAACCGGCGCGCCGTGGGTGAGGTGGCCGCCGTGGGACAGGTCCATGGCCAGGATCGTGTCGCCCGGCTCCAGCAGCCCCAGGTAGACGGCCTGGTTCATGGGCGAGCCGGACAGGGGCTGGACATTGGCGTGCTCGCAGCCAAAGACCGCGCAAGCGCGCTGCCGGGCCAGATTCTCGACCTGGTCCGTGAACTCCTGGCCGCCGTAGTAGCGCCGGCCGGGGTAGCCTTCGGAATACTTGTTGGTGAACACGCTGCCGAGCACGGCCAGCACTTCGGGATAGGTGTAGTTCTCGGACGGAATGAGTTCGATGCCCAAGCGCTGGCGGTTTTCCTCGCCGGCAAGGGTGGCGAACACTTCGGGATCGGTGGTGGAAAGCAGATCGTAGAACGCGCGCATGGGCTCCTCCTGGTCAGGAAGGTTGGCGTCGGACGACGCAGCCCAGGCGAGCGGCTATGGCAGGTTTCGCGCTTCCTCGTGGTGTCCCACTGTTCTCGCCAGTCACGCGAAACGGATGATTGAGGCGTTTTCTCTCTAGCGCCGGGACGGGCGGGCCGTCAAGGGGCGGTGAGGCGTTGGGCGGCCGGGACGTCGTCAGGAAAGCCGGCCGCGCTGCTGCGCTTGGCCGGGTCCAGGGCCAGGGCCAGGGCCAGCAGGCAGACCACCATGATGGAGGCGAGATAGACCCGCCGGCCCCAGCCACGGGCCTGGGCGGCGCTGTAGCCGTGCAGGGCCACGGCCAACCAGCACGCGCCCGAGACCACGGCCACGGCCAGATAGGCCTTACCGGCGTAGCCGAGCACGCCCAGCAGCACGGCGGCCAGGACAAAGGCGGCGATGTGCCAGACGATGTGGCGACGCGTGGCGTCAAAGCCTTGCCGAACCGGCAGCACGGGCACACCGGCGGCGGCGTAATCGTCAAAGCGGTGCAGGGTCACGGCGTAGGAATGGGGAACCTGCCACAGGCAAAAAAGGGTCAGCACCATGGCCGCGCCAAGGTCCAGGCTGCCGCCGGCAGCGCAGTAGGCGGCCAGCGGCGGGGCCGCGCCAGCCAGACTGCCGACCACGGTGCTGAGCGGCGAGCGACGCTTGAGCCAGGCGCTGTAGACCCCGACATAGACCACCAGGCCGCCCAGGGTGACGGTCAGCGTCGCCGGCGTCGTCCAGGCGGCCAGCACGGCCGTGCCGACAAGGCCAAGGACAGCGGCGTAGGCCAGGCCGACCCCAAGGGACATCCGCCCGGCGGCCATGGCCCGGGCGCGGGTGCGGGCCATGGCCCGGTCGAGCCGGCTGTCGATGCAGTTGTTGGCCACGCAACCCGAGGCCACCACCAGCCCGATGCCGACCAGGGCCGCGAAAAACGTGCCCCAGGCCACGACCCCGCCGCCGCCCAGGAAAAACCCGGCCCCGGCCGTCACCAGATTGGCCGCCGCCAGCCACGGCTTGGCCACGCCGACAAAATCCCGAAAACC
>JAEZEM010000194.1 GCA_023417745.1 Pseudomonadota bacterium | reverse complement strand
GCCGGGTCGCCCTCCAGGCCCAGGCACATGGCTGGCCAGGGTTTTTTGACCACCAGATAGCCGCCTTGCCCCGGCTCCACGGGCGCGCCGGCCTCGTCCACCACCTCGGCCTCGATGCCGGGCAGCGCCTTGCCCACCGAACCGGGCTTGAGCACCGAGATCGGCATGGGCGCGATCATAGCCATGCCGGTTTCGGTCTGCCACCAGGTGTCCAGCAGCGGACACTTGGAGCCGCCGAAATGCTTGTACAGCCACATCCAGGCCTCGGGCCCCAGCGGCTCGCCGACGCTGCCCAGTAGCCGCAGGGTCGAGAGGTCGCGCTTCTTGGGATACTGCGGCCCGTAGCGCATGAGCATACGGATGAGCGTCGGCGTGGCGTAGAAAATGGTCGCCCCGTAGCGTTCGATGATGCTCGGCAGGCGGTCGGCTTGGGGATAGAGCGGATGGCCTTCGTAGAGGATGACGGTCGCGCCGGTCAAAAGCGGGCCGTAGACGCCGTAAGTGTGGCCGGTGATCCAGCCTGGGTCGGCGGTGCAGAAATGGATGTCCGTCGGCTTGACGTCAAACACCGTGCGGAAGGTGTGGTGCGCGCCGACCATGTAGCCGGCGTGGCCGTGGACGACCGCCTTGGGCTTGCCGGTGGAGCCGGAGGTGTGCAGCCAGAAAAGCGGCTCGTCGGCCTCCATGACTTCGGTGGGGGCTTCGGGCGATTCCTGGCGCAGCAGGTCGTGGTAGTAGAGGTCGCGGGGCTCCTGCATGTCGATGTCATGGCCGGTGCGGCGCACCACCACCACCGACTCGGCCGCCTCGGGCCGCACGCCGGGCAGGGCCTCGTCCACCACGGCCTTGAGGTCGATCATGCGGCCGCCTCGGTAGAAGCCGTCGGCCGTTATGACCACCTTGGCCCGGCTGTCGTTTAGGCGTTCGCGCAGGGCCTTGGCCGAATAGCCGGCGAAGACGAACACGTGGGGCGCGCCGATCTTGGCCGCAGCCAGCATGGCGACAACCGTCTCGGGGATGGGCGGCAGGTACAGGCACACCCGGTCGCCGCGCTCGACGCCCAGGCCCCGCAGCGCCCCGGCCAGCCGGTTCACTTCGCGGTACAGCTCGAAATAGGTGAATTTGCGGCAATCCCCGGCCTCGCCCTCCCAGATGAGCGCCAGCTTGTTTTTGGTCCAGGCATGGACATGCCGATCCAGGGCGTTGTGGGCGATGTTGCCCTGGGCCCCGGGGAACCAGCGGTAAAAGGGCGGGCGCGAATCGTCGAGCACGGCGTCCCACTTGCGCCGCCATTCCAGCTCCAAGGCCGCCTTTTCCCAGAAGGCCAGATGGTCCGCGCCGGCCAGGGCATAGGCTTCGGCCAGGTCATGCGGCTTGACGTTGGCCTCGATGACCGTGGCCGGGGCCGGGCGAAACACCCGTTGTTCCACGAGCAGGGCGTCCAGCGTTCCGGTCGTCGGCGGCATCGGCGTTCCTTGTTTGGCAAACATGGCGTCCCTCACAGGCCGAGAATCTGCTTGAGCTCGCCGATGCGGCGGCGGCCGATGGGCAGCTCGATGCGGGTTTTGCCGGCGGTGCGCAGCATGAAGTTGCCGCCGGGCAGGGTGGCGATCTCGGTCACCTGGTCGAGATTGACGAGGTATTTGCGGTGGACCCGGAAAAAGCGGTGGGGCCGCAAGCGTTCTTCAAGGTTTTTGAGGCGATACGAGGTGAGCATTTTTTGGCTGGCGGTATGGACGAAGGAATAGTCCTCGTAGGCCTCGATAAAAAGGATCTGGGTGTAGGGCAAAAGGATGGTGCGGCCATCCAAGGTGATGGGCAGCTTCTCGATGTCCACGGCCCGTTCGTGGCGCGGGTCCCAGGCCTGGCGCAGGGCCGAGAGGAAGCGGTCCTCTTCGTCCTCTTCCAGGGGCAGGCGCACGGTTTCCTCGCCGCCGGCTTCGTCGTCGCCGTCGTCGTCCTGGCCCGGGCGCGGCGCGGCGGCCGCCCGCCATTCCGGCGGCGGGGCCTCGCGGAAGGCCGGGCGGAACCGGGCCAGCCGGTCAAGCGTCTGGGCGAAACGCTGGGGCGTAAACGGCCACAGCAGATAGTCGGCCGCGCCGAGTTCAAAGGCGCGAAAGGCGCGGGTTTCGTCGGCGGCGATGAAAACCAGTCCGGGCTGGCGCTTGGCGGCGGCCAGGGCCTCGGCCAGCTCGAAGCCGCCGAGTTCGCCGCCGAGGTCCACGCCGCAAAAGAGCAGACCATAGGGAATGGCGCGCAGCAGTTCGGAGGCTTCGTAGGCGTCGGCCGCCTCGCCCAGCACCCGGATGAAATCGACTCGGCACAGCTCGGCCCGAAGGGCCGTGCGCACGGCCGGATCGGGATGGACGAGGAGCGCTGTGATGCGGTCCATGGTCACGTCCCCTGGCCGCAGGCGAAAAGGGAGGAGGCTGCGGCCGGACGCTGGCGCGCCGTCCGGCTCCCCAGGCAAAGCGGGCGGCGGACGCTGGCGAGGGACGCGCGCCCGCTGGTCACTCGCCCTCCAGGCGCAGGCCGGTGATGGTCGAGACGGCCTGGCCCCGGGCGGCCTTGACCGCGTCCAGGCCCCGGGCCAGGGCGGCCCGGTCCGAGGCTCGGGCCAGGGCGGTTTCCTCGGTGACGAGTCCGGCGGCGAAAAGGGCGGCCGTGGAGGCGTCGAAACCCACCATGCCGTAGGGCGCGCCCTGTTCGATGATGTCGGCGACGCCAAGGCTGGCCGCCTCGCCGGAAGCGAGGCGCTCGCGAAGGCGCAGGGTGGTGACGAGAAGTTCGGCCGAAACGGCCCGGCCGCCGCCGACGCGCGGCAAAAGCCGCTGGGCCAGCACGGCTTTGAGGGAGCCGGCCAGCCGGCTGCGGGCGAGCTTTTCCTCGGCCGGGCCGAAGCAGGCCAAGACGCGTTCCACGGCCCCGGAGCAGTCGGCGGTGTGCAGCGTGGCCAGCACCAGATGGCCGGTCTCGGCGGCGGTCAGCGCCGCGTCCAGGGTGTCGCGGTCCCGGGCCTCGCCCAGGATGATGACATGGGGCGCTTGCCTCAGGGCGGCCCGCAGGCCTTGGGCGAAATCCGGGAAATCCGTGCCGCGCTCGCGCTGGGTGACGACGCCGCGTCCGGGCGGCAGCAGGCATTCGATGGGGTCTTCCAGGGTGACGACGTGGACGGGCCGGGTTTGGAGAATGGCGGCGGCCAGGGCGGCCAGGGTAGTGGATTTGCCCGAACCCGTGGCCCCGACCACCAGGACCAGGCCTTCGACCAGCTCCGTCAGCCTGGCCGCCGTCGGGGGCAGCGTCAAGGCGGCCAGGGGCGCGGGCGCGGCCGGCAGGCGTCGCAGAACCAGCCCCAGGTCGCCCCCGGCCCGGTGGATGTTGGCCCGAAAGCGCCAGCCCGAGGGATGGCGGTAGGCAACGTCGCAACTGCCGAGATCCGTGAGGTCGGCGGTCAGGCGGGCGTCCTGGCCGAGCAGCTCCCTGGCCAGGGCGTCGGCGGCAAAGGGCGTGGTCGGCGCGCCAAGGCCCGGCAGGGGCGTGAACGCGCCGTCCACCAGCGCCCCGGCCGGGCCGGTCGGGGTGAAGAGCAGGTCCGAGGCCCGGGGCGCGGCGGCCAGGGCCTGGCCCACGAGGGCGTCCAGAAGGGCGTGCTCCACGGTTTGCCTTGGTTTATGTCTTCAAACAGGTTTCGCGCCGGGGCGCGTCGCAACCGGTCATTTTTCCTGGCGAACACTGACGCATTTCGCCGCCTGGCGCAACGCTAGGCCGTGGCGGCCGGGGTTGGTGTCAGGCCTTCGAACCGGGACTTGTTGACGGCGTTTCGCAGCGCGTCGGCCGGTTCGATGCGTCCGGCGGCCAAGAGCTCCAGGAGCGAGTCGTCCAGGTTGCGCATCCCCTGGGACTTGGCCGTCTCCAGCACGGAGTTGATCTGGAAGATCTTGTTTTCCCGGATGAGGTTGCGCACGGCGGTGTTGGCCAAAAGCAGCTCCATGGCCATGACCCGGCCCGGGGCGTCGGCCCGGCGCAGGAGCGTTTGGGAGACGACGGCGGTCAGCGACTCGGACAGGGCCGAGCGGATTTGCGGCTGCCGGTCGCCGGGGAAGACGTCGATGACCCGGTCGATGGTCTTGGCGGCCGAGACGGTGTGCAGGGTGGACAACACCAGATGGCCGGTCTCGGCCGCTTCCAGGGCCAGCTCGATGGTTTCGAGGTCGCGCATTTCGCCGACCAGGATGATGTCCGGGTCTTCGCGCAGCGCCCCGCGCAGGGCGGCGGCAAAGGATCGGGTGTCGCGGCCCACCTCGCGCTGGTTGATGAGGCACCCGGCCGAGGCGTGGATGAATTCGATGGGGTCTTCAACAGTGATGACGTGGTCGCGCCTGGCTTCGATGGCGTGGCGGATCATGGCGGCCAGGGTCGTGGATTTGCCCGAGCCGGTGGGGCCGGTGACCAGCACCAGTCCCTTGGGGCGCATGGCCAGCTCCCCCAGGATGTCCGGCAGGCCAAGGTCGGCCAGCGTCGGCACGGTTTCCGGGATGGCCCGGAAGGCGGCGGCCACGCCGCGCTCCTGGCGAAAGTAGTTGCAGCGAAGCCGCCCCAGCCCCGGCGCGGCGTAGGCGAAATCGAGATCGCCGGTTTCCTCGAAAACGGTCAAGAGCCGCTGGGGGGCGATCTCGTAGAGCAGGGCTTTTAATTCCTCGTTTTCCAGCACCTTGTATTTGATGCGTTCCAGGCGGCCGTTTAAGCGCAGCATGGGCTGGGAGCCGCTGGAGAGATGCAGGTCCGAGGCTCCGGTATCCTTGAGCATCTTAAAAAAGGCGTCGAGCTGGGCCATGGCCTCTCCTTGGCGGACGGATGGTCAAGCCTAGCACGGAAGGGGGCGGCTTTGGAATTGCCTTGGCAGCCCTCGGTCTGGGCACGGGTTTTGAAGTGTACCGGGCATGGGATCTCCCAAAGGCCGAGCGGAATGCCGTCATTGGCCCATTTGGGGGAAAAACGGGCGGCGGGAAGGGTTGCCTGGAGTTTAACGAAATGAAACGAGGCTGGCCGATGGGTGAAAAAGTGAACCGCCGCAGGCTCCCGGTCGGGAGCGTTTGGGAAGACGGCCGGTTTTTTTTTGGCCCGCACGGCATCGTATCTATCGTTAAGTAGCGACAAGGAGCGATGCGGGATGCACGAGCGCAAGATGGAAGTGAAGGAGACCTACACGGTCCAGGAAGTGGCGAGGTTGCTCAAATGCAGCGACCAGACGGTGCGTAAGCTTCTCAAAGGGCACGAGCTTCGCGGGGCCAAGGTCGGGCGCGGCTGGCGCATTTGTCACGACGAAGTGGTGCGTATGACGCGGCTTCAGGGCTAAGCCGGGCGTCGAACGCGGTAAGTCAACGGGAGAGAGTCGGTGGGCAAGGAAGACAAAATTACGCCGAGCCAGCGTTTGCTGGAGCTCATCCGCAAGTCTTCGGGAGCGGCCGGGGCGGTTGCTTCTGGCGCGTCCAACGCGGGGCAGGCGGTCCGTCGGCCGACGGTCGGCCCGCCCACGGCGGTGGTGGCGCAGCCCGATCCTGTCGCGCCGGCCGACTTGCCGGCCGCCTCGGTCGTCGAAGAGGCGGTTGTGCCGCCGCCGCCGCCGACCATGGATTCCCGGCTCGAAGCGGCCGCCGACGCCACGTTGCAACTCGTGTACGATCCCTACGGCGCGGGGCCTGCCGCCGCACCCCGCCATGGCGGCGTGCGTTGGCCGGGGTTCGGCGAAATTCCTCCGGCCCAGCCGGCCGCCACGGCGGGATTTGACCTGTCGATGCCGGCTGCCGGCCCGGCCGAGGTCCAGTCGGAACTCGGCCGTGGGCTCGACGCCGAAGCGACCTCGGCCGATACGGCTCCCGGCGCGGCCACGGCTCCGGCCGAGGCTCAGCCGGAACACATTTTGGACCTCGCCGCCGAGGCGGCCCCTGTTGTCGAGCCCATGTCCGAGGTTGAGGCCGCCGGCCCGGTCGAGGCCCAGCCGGAACTCGTTCTCGACCTCGACGCCGTGCCGGCTCCGGCCGATCTGTCCGAGGCCGAGGCCGCGACGTCCGCTCCGGCCGACATCCTGTCCGAGCTTGTCCTTGATCTCGACGCCGAGCTGGCCCCTGTCGCCGAGCCCGTGTCCGAGGTTGAGGCGTCTGGCCCGGCCGGGGCCCAGCTGGAACTCGTTCTCGACCTCGACGCCGTGCCGACCGCGCCTTTCAGTTCCGTGCCGGCGGCCGTCGCCCCGTCGGATACGGCCGCGACGCCCGAAGCGGTCGGCGTCTCCGGCGCTCTCGACTTGAGCGACGCGGCAAACACGGCGGCAACGGCCGAAAAAGCCGACGCCGAGACCCCGTCCGGTCCCATGGCCGCCGCTGAGTTGGCGGCCGCCGCCGCCCAGACCGGACTCGCGGCCCAGGCGGCTGCCCCGGCCCAGGCGGCTGCCCCGGCCGAGAGAGCCTCGGCGGTGGAGTCGCCCAAAAAACGGCGCGGCTTCAACTGGCGCTCCCTGTTTCCGGGCGGCCGGACCTGCCATGTCGGCGTGGACATCTCGGCCACGGAGCTGACGTGCGTGGCGGTGCGCGGCCAGGACGCCGACTTCGAGGTGCTGGCCCTGGAAACCGTGCCCGTGCCCCAGGGGCTGGAGCCGGGGCAGCCGGAATTCGCG
The DNA here is from genome assembly GCA_023417745.1 of Pseudomonadota bacterium. Lineage (GTDB taxonomy): Bacteria > Desulfobacterota > Desulfovibrionia > Desulfovibrionales > Desulfovibrionaceae > Solidesulfovibrio. The sequence goes on along the minus strand of JAEZEM010000194.1, from coordinate 2,708 downwards.
GCCTTGCTGCGCCGCGCCCTGTCCGGCCTGTGCCTCTCCGGGCAGACGCCCAAGGTCTGGGCGGCCGCCCAAAGCGCCCGGTCCAACATCCAGTTCCTGACCATTCCCAAGGTGCCCTCCCGGCAAGTGGACAACGCCGTCTACTGGACCGCCAAGAAGGACATGGGCTTTGACGAAGCCGATGTGGTCTTCGATTTCGAGCGCCGGGGCGAGATTACGGAAAAGGGCACGACGCGCCTGGGGGCCATGGCCTACACCACGCCGCGCGAGGCCATAAATCTTCTGCAAAACGATTTCGCCCAGGCTGGATTCCCCCTGGCCGGACTGACCCTGGAACCCTTTGCCCACCAGAACCTCTATCGCCGTCGCATCGTGGACGGCACGACCGAAGGGGCCACGGCCAACCTGCACGTGGGCCGCAACTGGTCGCGCCTGGAGATCATCAGCAACGGCGACATCATGTTCGTGCGGGTCATCAAGACCTCCATGTCGGGCATGGAGCAGGCCATCTACGAGGCCCTGGAATCCCGGGGCATGACCGCCCCGGTCCAGCCGGCCAAGGCCGCCTCGGGGCCGGCTTCGGCCGCCGGGCCGCGCGAGGAGGTGGTTCTCGACCTGGACGCCCTGTCCGGCCGTTCCGAAGCCGGCTTGGTGTTGGAACTCGACGCTTCGGCCAGTCCGGCCGAGGTCGAACCCGCGCCCGTGGCCCCATCAAAGGAGCCGCAAGCCAGCGAGGACGTCCGGCCGCTGGAAGCCGCCCACGCCCGCGAACTGCTCGACGCCGTCGTTTACGGCTGCTTGGCCGTGGACGGCTGTCATCCCGGCCATGGCCTGGAGCTTGACGACGTCATGGACATGTTGCGTCCGGTGGCCTCGCGCCTGGTGCGGCAAGTGGAAATGACGCTCAAGCATTACCGCGAATCCCTGGGCCAGGAACAGGTCACCCGGCTCACGGTGTCCGGGGTCCTGGGCGGCAGCCGGCTGTTTCTGGATTTCATCCAGGAACATGTGGGGCTGCCCTGCGCACCCCTGGATCCCCTGGCCGGCCGTCCCCTGCCCGAGGGGACGACCCTCGGCGGACGCCTGCCCGGAGCGCTTTTCAGCCAAGCCCTGGGGCTGGCCTTGTCCGACGAAGACTACACGCCAAGCGCTTTTGTCACCTACAAGGAACGCGCCGCCAAGCGTGCCTCGCGCCTGCTCGAACAAGGCGCGCTGGTGGGGCTGGCGGCGGTTTTGGCCGGCATGGCCCTGCTGTCGTTTTCCGCGGTCTCCAAGCGCCAGGACCTGGAAGGGCAGCGCGACGCCCTGAGCATGCGTCTGGCCGGTTATTCCAACTCCCTGGACGCCGCCTCCCTCGCCCGCAAGTCCGAGGAACTGCGGACCAAGGTCGAGTCCATGCAGCGCTACGCCTCCCGCAACCGCATCGTCGGCGTCTGGGAGGAGGCCATGGCCCTGGCTCCCGACGGCGTGCGCATCGGTTCCATGACCACCGAATGCGGGCCGCCCGACAAGCCCCTGGACCAGGCCGCCAAGCAGGCGACCAAGAATCTCAAGGACGGCAAGGACCCCAACGCCCCGGTTTCCCGGCTCATCATCGAGGGCGTGGCCATCGGCGACGCCCGGCTGTTCGATTCCATGCTGGCCAGCTACGTGGTCGCCCTGGAAGGCTCGCCCCTGCTGGAGGAAGTTTCGGTGAAGCGCAGTGAATTGGAAGCCCTGGAAGGCGGCGCAACGGGCCTGCGTTTCGTGCTGGCGGTCAACCTCACGGAGAGCAAGCCATGACCCTGGCGGACATGCGAAACTCCCTCCCCCCCCGGACCCTGCTCACCCTGGCCGTGGGCGCGGCCGTGGCCCTGGGATTCCTGGCGGTCTTCCTGCTGCCGGAATACCGCGAGATCGAACAGTTGACCGTGCGCACGGCCGCCCTGCGCCAGACCCTGGACGACCGGGCCCAGCTTGAGCCCGTGGCCAAGGCCCTGGGCGAAACCCAGACCAAGATCCGTGAAGTGGGCCAGGTCGGCGGCCAGGGCACGCTCCCTTTGGCCGACGTGGAACGGCTCACCGCGATTTTTGACGAACTGGCCAAGCCCCACGGTCTGCGCCTGTCGGCCGTCTCTCCGGACGCCGCCTCGGTGACCCGGGAAGGGCTGCTGGCCGTGCGCCTGGCGTTTCTCGGCACGCCCGAGGCCGCCCGTCGGTTCATGCTGGATCTTGGCGGCTTCGGCCCCCTGGTCAAAGTGGAGTCGGCCGCGACCGTGTATGGCCGCGAGGGCCGCGAATTCACCCTGAAGTGCTGGCTGGCCGTACGCTAGGCCGGCCCGGACGCAAGGAGAGCGGGGCATGACCCGGCGGGAAAAAATCATACTGGCCGTAACCGGCGCGGTGGCCGTGGTCGCTGCGGTCTACCTGTTCCTGGACACCGGTCCGACGGCTCCGATCCCCTCGGCGGCTCCGACCCAAGCCCAGACCCAGGCGACGGCCCAAGCCCGGGAGACGGCCCAGGCCGTGGTGCGTCAGGCCGCGCCGGGCGGCGTCGAGACGGCGCTAATGGCCGCCCTGGACAAGCCCTGGCGCGTGGCGGTCCTGTACGACAAGCCCCTGGAAGCCCGGGGCGGGACAGGCCGGCCGACGGTGGTGCCCCGGTTCACGGGCTATGTGGAATTGGGCTCGGGACGGCTGGCCGTCATCGACGGCTACGAATACCAGGC